>NZ_JAENXS010000004.1 GCF_016612535.1 Bradyrhizobium diazoefficiens | reverse complement strand
AGGCGCTGGTGGACGCCGGCGGCGGCTCGGAGCTCGATCCCTCCTCTATCGATCCATCGCCCTTTCCGGACCGGCTCCCCGATGACAGCCAGGTCGATTTTGAAGCGCTCAAGAAGAGTATTGCCGAAGAAGGCCAAAAGGTGCCGATCCAGGTCCGGCGTCATCCGACCGTCAGCGGTCGGTACCAGGTCGTCTACGGGCATCAACGCTTGCGAGCGGCTTTGGATCTCGGCATCAAGGTCAAGGCCACAGTCCTCGCGCTGTCGGACAGTGAGCTTGTCGTCGCGCAGGGAATAGAGAACGCGGCACGTCAAGATCTGAGCTGGATCGAGCGAGCACTTTTCGCGTGGCGAATGGATCAGGCCGGCATCAAAGCGCGCGACATCCGCGCCGCTCTTTTGGTCGACGATCCAGAACTCGCTCGCCTCAGGGCGGTCTGCCGGGCTGTCCCCGTCGAGCTGATCAAGGCGATTGGCCGGGCACCGAAGGTCGGGCGGCCTCGTTGGGTCGCGCTGACGACTGCCATCGGAGAAGATTCGGCGGCACTCGATCGGGTGCGAAAAACCTTGTCAGCTGACAAGGTTTCGGGGCTGCCTTCGGATGAGCGGTTCAAGCTCGTCTTTGCTGCGGTGAAGAAGCCGCCGGAACGATCTCACAGCGAAATCGAGATGCGCAGCCCGGCCGGTAAGGTGCTGGGAAAGGCGACTTTCTCGAAAGGCGACATCAAGCTTACGGTCTCGGAAAAACACGCGTCGGAGTTCGGCGCCTTCCTTGAGGAAGAGCTGCCGGGTCTGGTGGAACGGTTTTTTGCCCAGGAGGGTACTGAGTGATTTTCGGCGTGCGGCCCGACCTTGTCAGCTGACAAGGTTTGGCTGGATGACGGGAAGGGCTGAGGCCTCGGCCGAAGCCGGATGATAGCGCAACAAACACAGAGGTAGCATGCGGTAAAAAGAAAGGCCCCCGAAACAGTGTCCCGGAAGCCTCTCTCGTTCGTTTGGCGACAACGAGAATCTCACTTCCGCGAATCACAGTCAAGAGCCTCTTCGAGGTATTGGACACCGTTTTGGTGAGCGCTTTCGCTTTGCCTAAAGGCTGAAAGACACATCCATGACGAACCCCTTATCAACGACGCCCTTTGGGCGGCGGCCGCTGACGCTTGGCATGATTTCAAGCCAGTTGGCCGCAAAGGCAAAGCCAGGCACCGCCATCGTTCACAAATGGCACGTCTTTCAGCATATCAAGGAAGCGCGCCAGGTTCTCGGCGCGACCGACCGTGCGCTGACGATCTTGCACGCGCTGTTGTCATTTCACCCCGAGATCGCGCTCGAGGCCGACAGCGAGTTAATTGTTTGGCCCTCCAACGAGCAGTTGATGGCGCGGGCCAATGGGATGCCGCCGACGACGCTGCGCCGGCACCTCGCCGTCCTGGTCGACTGCGGCCTGATCATTCGCCGGGACAGCCCGAACGGCAAGCGCTTTGCGCGCAAAGGGCAGGGCGGAGAGATCGAGCAAGCCTACGGCTTTGACCTGGCCCCGATGGTTGCCCGCGCCGAGGAATACAAGACGCTTGCGGGCGCCGTGCAGGTCGAGAAGAAGGCGTTTCGCGTTGCCAAAGAGCGCCTCACCATCCTGCGCCGGGACATCGTGAAGATGATCGGGGCGGGGATCGACGAGGGCGTGCCGGGAAACTGGAAACGGTTCCAGCAGGCCTACCAGGAAATTGCCGGACGGATTCCCCGGTCTGCACCGAGGCAGCTCCTGGAGAGCCTCGGCGGCGAGATGGAAAAGCTCTGGCGCGAGATCCGTGAGCTGCTGGAAACATTTGCGAAAACACAGAATCCGGACGCCAATGAGTCCCATTCTGGTTGCCACATACAGAATTCAAACCCAGACTTATTACCTGAATCTGAAAGAGGCTTAGCGAACAGGTATGAAGCGAGCGGCAATGCCGTGGCTAACGACAACCCACGGAGCGTGCCGAAGCGTGAGCTCCCCTTGGGAATTGTGCTGGATGCCTGCCCCAACATGCCCTGGCTGATCAAAGGCGGCGAAATCCGTCAGTGGAAGGATCTGCTGGCCGCAGCGGAGCTTGCCCGGCCGATGCTCGGGATCAGCCCGAGCGCCTGGCGTGAGGCCCAGGAGGTGCTCGGCGACCAGCAGGCCGCGATTACGCTGGCGGCGATCTACCAGAAGGCGGATCAGATCAACAGCGCCGGCGGCTATCTGCGAAGCCTGACTGACCGCGCCAAGGGCGGGAAATTCTCCGTCTGGCCGATGATCATGGCCTTGCTGCGCGCCAAGCTCGACGGGTCGAAGCCAACCCCGCCGCCCCCGGGCGGTCCCGCCGGATTGGAGCCGGGGAAGCCCGCGCAAACCGGCACCTTCCAGGCCAGCGCCGAATTACGCGCCTCATTGGCCCGGCGGCCGAAATGACCCGAAACGGCAGGAATGACTCCGTTGTCGGAGCCGACTCGGCTACGGTTTTCGGGCAGGGATGGGAGAGGGCGGTTTGACCAGAGAGACGACATCAGTCGGCGGCGCAATCGCGGCGGCCCTCGAACGGGCCGAGGAATTGCGCAGTCTCAGTGACCGTCCGGCTCGTGTGCGGATCATGACGATCTTTGGCGATGATCGCTCAGGCCTCACGATTAATGCCAGGATCGCGGCGCGGACTCCGGCGGAGCATCGCGCGCAGGAGGGCCTCGGAACCCGGTGTATCCCATGGGACGAGCTCGACGCGCGCGCCGGCGAAATCGTCGGCCTGGTGGACGAGATGGTTGGGGAAGTGACGCTGGCCGTGCGAAACGCCCCGCCTGTGCCGCGGCCGAGCCGCTCGGAAGACGATCTTGAGCTTGCTGCGTTCGACGATCTGATCGACGAGCTTGGGCAAACATTCACCCAATCGGCTCTTTCTGTGCTGGAAAAGCATGCGGCGAATCAGGTCTCGCGGGAGCTCGGCAGTGAAGCCGCCATGTTAGCCGCACTGAAATTCGCGGCGCTCGCGGCCTATACCGGCAATGTCGGACTGAATGACGCCCAGGACGAACTCCGAATGGCGATGAGCGAGGTGATGAGCAAAGTGCGCGCTTCGCCCGAGTTTGCGCCGCGGCAGAACCTGAATTCGTGAGCGGGAGCGGTGCGCCGCTCATCCGGGAAGATCGGCGTCCCCACGCAGTGTTTAAGGTTTGATCGTCCCAACTCCAACCGCCCCCGCCTCTTTCCGGCAAAGAAGCCCGTCACTATCGGAGATCGGTCTGTGCGAAGTCGTTGCCCTTGTAGAGGAGCGGGATTCGGTAAGCCTTGGCGCAGGCATACGCGAAGCAGTCCCCGAAATTGAGCTGTGCGGAATGGTCGACCAGGCGGCTATAGGTCTGCGCCGCTTCGACGGCCTTGCGACCGATATCCGGCGAGACGGAGATTTCCTGGGCGCCGAGCGAGGTGACGAATTCCCGCACCGCGGTTTCCGCCTTGGCGAGGAGGGCCGCGTCGCGCGGTAAGCCGGTTTCGCGGGCGAGCTTCGTGGCCAGCGATGCGGACGCCTCGAACATTACGAGCGGTGAGACAAAGAAGCCCGTTTTCGAGCCGTTCAAGCGGCCGGCGAGCTCGGGTCCATCCGGCTCGCCGCCGAGCATAGCGACAATGGCCGAGGCATCGAGGAACATCAGACGCCCCACATCTCGTCGGTGAAGGCCTTCATGTCGAAATCGTCCGTACCGGTGAGACCGCGCTCTGCAGCGTTGGCCCGAATGCCAGCGACGATCGCGAGGGCATTGCCGATCCGCTGGCTCGGCAGCATATTCTCAGTTTGGCGCTTGATCTCGTGCTCGAGCGCGAGACGCACGGCTTCTGTTTTGGTCCGCGAACCTGTCATGGCCTGGAGCCGGCTGGCGAGGTCGTCGACGTGATCGTCACGAATGAAGAGGGGCATGGGATATCTCCATGGGGATATCTAGCATATCCATCATGGAATATCCATGGTGTACCGCCCGGACGTATGTTGCCAGTCAGGTCCGGTGTATCCGTCTGGAAGAGGGCGGACCGTGCGCGCTGGTGCGAGTGAGGTCGGTATTCGGCGGTCAAAGGCCCGCAGCTTTGGTCAGATTGACCCGGAAGTGGTCGCGACGCCGCTGGTAACGACGGGTTTGCTCAGCACTGGCGTGACCGAGCTGTTTCTGGACGTAGCGCTCGTCCACTTCGGCCGAGGAGGCGAGGCCGGCGCGCAGCGAATGTCCGGCGAATTTCTCCTGCCGTTCGGCCTCGGGGAGATCGCCGCGGACACCAGCGGCCAGCGCCGCGCGCTTCACCAAGCGCGCGACTTGTTGATCGTTCAGGCGATCCGGTCCGACGTCTTTGCCTTGGCCGGTCACCCGGCGAAACAGCGGTCCGTGGCCGATCCGGGCCAGCTTCAGCCAGATTTGCAGGGCGACGATCGGGCAAGTGGCGTCGGACGAGCCGCGGCCGATCTCGATCTCGCGCCAGCCGGTCTTGCCGCGCAGGGTGACGATCATGCCCTTGTCGAGGATCTCGACCCAGCCCTGGCCGTCCTCGGTGTCGTCGCGATTGACGTCGAGGCCGACGATCTCGGAGCGCCGCAGGCCACCGGCAAAGCCGAGCAGCAGCATCGCGCGGTCTCTCAAGCCCCGCAGCGTGCCGCGATTCAGTGTCTCGAGCATGGCAATGACGTCTTCCGGCAGCACGGCTTCCTTCTGCCGGGGCGGGGCGCCATGGGTGTTGCGGATGCCGGCGAGCACGGTCGCGATATGCCGATCCGTGCGGTCCAGCGGTGTCCCGCGCTGCGCATAGTTCCAGGTCAGGGCTGAGAGCCGGCGCTCGATCGTCGCGACCGAATTCGCCTGGCGATCGGCCGTCGCGGCGCCCGAGGCGCAGGCAGTGATGTAAAGCCCGACCGTCTGCGGGGACGGCGGCAGCACCTCGAGGCCCTGGCGCCGGCACCAGCCGGAGAAATGTTTCCAGTCGGAGCTGTAGGCCCGGCGCGTGTTGGCCGAACTCGCCGCGTCGACATACTCGCGCGCGCGATCGGCGAGCCGTTCGAGATGCGCCGGCAGGCCGGTTTCTGGTGCCGGGAGAGGGGAGGGGACTGATGCGTCGGAGGGGGCGGCCGGGAGCGGTTCGGAGTCGGTCGCCGGACTGCTGCTCATGCCGAGGCCTCCCAAGGATTGATCACCGTTGCTCCTGTATCCTCGAAATCAGCCACATTGCGGGTGACGAGGATGAGGTCATGGACGATCGCCGTCGCGGCGATCAGCCCGTCGATATCGCCGCGCGGCCGGATCGCGGCGATGCGCCCCCACTCGACGGAGATCTGGTCGGTCACCGCCAGGATGCGGTCGGCGTGGTCGTGGCGCAGCTTGCGCAACCATTCGGCAAGATGGCCGGCCGCCTTCGGATCCGACTTTTGCTTGAGCGCAATGCCGCGCATGATCTCGCCGAGGGTGAGGGTGCTCAGGTGGACACTGGCCGGGTCGACCGAGCGCAGCCAGCCGGTCGCCTGGACAGAGCCGCGCCGCGCCTCGGAGACAATATTGGTGTCAACGAGATACATCAGAACGCCACGTCGCGGCTGGGGGTCTTGGCGCGCCGGGTCACGGCCTCGGCCAGTTCGTCATCCCAACCTGGCCCGGCCAGCAAGTCGTCGACCAGGGTCGGGCGGCCGGAACGTAGCGCATCGTAATCGGCGGCCGACAGCACCACGGCGGCGCGCTCGCCGCGCAGGGTGACGACCTGCGGGCCTTCGAGACGGGCCTTCTGTACGACCTTGGAGAACTGATTCTTGGCGTCCTGCAGTGGCCATTCCATTTCTGCGCGCTCCTGGCTAGACAGTCTAGCTATATAGAAGGTGTTGTCGCAGAGATCAAGGATGGGGCCGCCGCGCCGGCGACGCCTTGATGGGGAAAGATCGACGGCCCAGCGCTGGCTCTCAGGCCGCGCGGAGGGCTCCCGGAGCGCGCTTTTCGAGGTTCTGGGCCCCTGAAAACGGGCATCCTCTATATAATGGCTAAAACGAATGATAATGCAACATTATCGTTCGTTGTTATTCACAGACAGGCCCGGCGGTTTTGGCGGTTATTGTGGCGCAAAGCGCCGCGACGGCTTAGTCTTTTGCATGCCCGCGCCGCACCGAATCGTCCCCGACCCGCCGCCGACCTTCGCCCTGGCCCCGAGCTGGCTGCGTCGTCTCGCACCGCCCGATATCGCCACGGAAGCGGTGTTTTATGCCGGCGCGGCGCTGGCGGCGCTGCATCCGATCGCCCGCGACGCGCACCCGCTCGGTTGTCTTTGGCGTCAGCGTCTCGCCCTCAGCTGCGCGGCCGCGCTCGCGCGCCAGGGCGGGCGGACGGAGGACGAAGCGGTGCTGCGCGACCACTGGTACCTGCGCCGCGACGACGATGACCCGGGTCCCGGCGGTCGTATTCTTGCCGCCTGGCGCAAGCTCGGCGAACGGGCCTCCCCCAGCGACGTGGAGGGATGGATTTTTGCTGTTGCAACCACGCTCGGCCATCCGCTCGGCTCGCTGCCGGGCGAGATCGTCGAACTTGCAAGTCGGCATTCGATGCACCAGCACGCCGTGCCGGTGCTCGCCGCCGCGGAGATCATCGCCGCGAGCAGGCGCCTGCTCCCGAATGAGGAGGCGCTGCCGCTGTGGCTGGCCGACGCCGTCCTCGCGCACCAGCTGCGCTGGGCGGTGCCGGTGCCGTTGATCGCGGCCCATCTGTCGCGCGGCGCGCTGCGCAAAGCGCCGCAGCACCTCGAGGGCGAGACCGTCTTCATGAGCGCACTCTGCGCGGCCTATACGAGCGCCGCCGTCGCCGCGATCGACCTCTACAGTGAACTCACACGGCGGGCGACGCGGCTGCTGGCGGTCGCGCCGAAGCTGCGCGGCAAGGATGCCGACATCATGGTGGGGATCCTGATGGTGGAAGATGCCCAGCCCGCCGGCGCCGGCAAGACGGCCAGCGACCGCAGCACGCGGCGGCTGTTCGACCGGCTGGTGTCGCTCGGCGCGGTGCGCGAGCTCACCGGCCGGCCGACCTTCCGACTCTACGGGCTCTGACATGGGCCGGCGGGCGCGACCGAAACAGGATCTCGACACCGAGCTCGCCGACCTGCCGCCGGAGCTGCGCTGGCGCGAATGGATGGGCCGGGTCGAGGCGGTGATCTTCGCCTCGCCCGGGCCGGTGACGCGCGAGACCCTGGCGCGCGTCGTCGGCCGCGACTGCAACCTCGACCTTCTGATCGACGACATTCGCGACGAGCTCCGTGGCCGGCCTTACGAGCTCGTCTCCGTCGCGGGCGGCTGGCAGCACCGGACCCGGAAGAACTTCGCCGAGGCGATCCGGGCTGCAATCGGCGCTGCCGGCGACGACAAGGCGTTGTCGCAGGCCGAAGCGCTGATCCTCGCCTGCATCGCCTATTACCAGCCCATCAACCGCAGCGAATTGTCCTCCTTCTTCGGCAAGGAGGTCAGCCGCGATACCATCGGGCGGCTGCGCGGACTGGAGTTCATAGCTGCCGGGCCGCGGAGCCCGCAGCCCGGCGCACCCTACACCTACGTGACGACCAAGGCGTTCCTGTCGCACTTCGGCCTTCAGACGCTGCGCGATCTTCCGGACATGGACATGCTCGAGGACGCCGGCCTGCTCAGCAAGGACAAAATGCTGGCCGGGGAGTTTCCGGTGCTTTCGTCGGACGAGGGCGACGACGTCGAGGCGGACCTCGACGAAGATGACGATGTGGCTTGAATCGCTGTCGAGGGAGGGGACGCCAAATGCAGATCCGTACAGTGGTCGATGGACCTTTGGCGCTGCGAATGCGACGGCTCGATGCGGCTCGCGAAGGGGCTACGGGTCGGCAGATCCTGACGCTGCCGCTTCTCGCCGCACGGCTTGCCCGGCGGCTTTATTGCGCCGGCGTCGCAAGAAATCTTTTGCGAGATGCCCAGCCCAATGTATTGCTTCATGGCAGTTGCTCCGAATCGGTTATTTGCGTGAGCTCGACCATGCCGTGATCATTTTGTTGCACGAGCCCCAGCCGCAATTACGTCATCGTGTGCAATTTTGGGGCGCGATTGATTGCTCGATATTAGAAGTGATGCTCCGGGCGCACCGCGCGATGCTCTATTTGGACTTGACCTATGGCAGGTACTCAACAACCATACGTAGATTGGCTGAGGAACAACCGCCTGGTGGCGCGCTGGTGGAAGATAAGCCTCGGCGTCACCTTGGAACGCACGTAATGACTGCAAAGCATATTGTGCATTGAATAGAGGGACTCGCGTCGTGGACGATGCGAATAGACGTTAGAGGATAGTAGCATGCGGCTTCTCATTATCGGTTCGTTGAAGGGCCTGCTCACGATGGCCACCAAGATCGCCATGGACAATGGCACGACTGTCACCCGCGTCGAGAATCATGAACTGGCGATGCGGGTGTTGCGTGGCGGCAAGGGCTTTGACCTACTCTTGGTCGACGTCGGGCTCGACATCCGCAAGCTCGCAATGCGACTGGAAGCCGAGCACATTCATGTGCCGATCGTCGCCTGCGGCATCACTAACGCCGCCAGCGCCTCGGTCGCGGCGATCCATGCCGGAGCGAAGGAATATATCCCGCTGCCGCCGGATCCGGAACTGATCGCGGCAATTCTCGTAGCGGTGGCCGACGATGCCCGCAACCTCATCCACTGGGACGACGTGAACGCGCGGGTGATCAAGCTTGCCCAGCAGATCGCCGCCTCCAGTGATGCGAGTGAAAATATCCTATCCTAGTCTTACTGTGTCATAAGTCGCTTGGCGGCGCGCGGCTTTTCACGAGTGCGGTACAGCAAGGACACCGTTGCAGGCGACTGAGGAGCGCAACGCGCAGCATCGTCGCACCGTTGCGATCGAGTTTGGGATATGACGTTCGGTCCTGGCATCGGCGGCCGGTAACAATGGCAAAGATTTGTCGCAGGACCGAAGCGTTGATCCTCGCCTGCATCGCCTATTACAACCAATCAATCACAGCGAATTGTCATCCTTCTTCGGCAAGGAGGTCAGCAGGGATACCATCGGGCGTCTGCGGGGCTTAGACTTCATCGACGCGGGGCCGCGGAGCCCGCAGCCCGGCGCGCCCTACACCTACGTGACGACCAAGGCGTTCCTGTCGCACTTCGGCCTTCAGACGCTGCGCGATCTTCCGGACATGGACATGCTCGAGGACGCCGGCCTGCTCAGCAAGGACAAATGCTGGCCGGGGAGTTTCCGGACCCCTTGCCGGCAGACGACGATGATGGTGACAACGACGATGACGAAGAAGCTGCAGATCGGACCGAGACAGGCTACTGACGGAGCCTCAATCGTCATTGGTAAGTTCGTCGGGCCACATCTGCGCGCCGTGAAGCACGCGCAAGACGCGAACGATATCACCGTCAACCAGGTAGGCTGCGACATAAGGGGTGCGCGGGATGACCAACTCGCACGTGCCGGCGACGCGCCCGGGCCGGCCGCTGTCAGGAAAGTCCAGCAAGCGCCGCGCGGCGTCGGCAATCCGTTCATCGACATGAACCGCGGCACGGGGATTCTCGGCCTCGATGTAGCTGAAGATGCCGTCGCGATCGGACAGCGCGAAGCGCGACCAGACGAGCTTCACCGCTTAGGCTCCGCCGCTTTTCGAAGCGCAGCGGCACGGCGTTGTGCAAAATGCGCTTCGATCTCGGAATTATCGAGATCGGGCCGGGTGTCCCCCAGCGCCTCGCGTACCTTCGCACGGAACCAGCTATCGTAAGCTTGGCTGTTGCTCACGAGCTCCAGCGGAAGCATCCCTTCGTTGGCCGTGCGTGTCAGCAGAATCCGCACGGCGTCCGATACCGTAAGACCCATATTTTCCAGAACTGCGGTGGCCTTTTCCTTTACGTCCGCATCGATGCGCGTTTGGACCAGGGCATTCGAAGCCATAGCGCGACCTCCTTCATTCGCGGTTAATGTAATGCATTTGAATGACATGCACCAGAGAGATCATGGTCCCCATGTCCTCTACGCTGTGCCTTGTCACCTCCTAATTCATCCTTAGATTGGGGATGAATTATTGACGAAGCTCCGCATGTCTTCCGCCCAAGTCCTGACACTCACGGAAGCAGGTTACGTGCTGAAACGGTCGGCGGCTGCGCTCAACAAGGCTATCGATACCGGCGTCGTTCGCGCACGTCAGCGACGCGCCGGAAGCGGAGTTCAGCGCCTCCTCGGCCCTACGGAGATGCGCTACCTGCTGGTCGCCGACGGATTGGAAAGAGATCTTACCCCCGCGGGTCGGCGTCGCCTCTATGAGGCGATCCGGCAGCTCTCCTTCGACGCGCACCGAGTTGCGTTCGGCGAATTGGTCCTGGATCTCGGCAAGATCGACGCCGACCTCAAGAGCCGTCTTCATCGTCTCGACGAACTGCGCCGACGGGTGCAAGTCGGAACTGGTCGTAACGAACCGATCATTAAAGGCACCAAAATTCCTGTCTACATGGTGGCGGCCCTGGCCCGTGGCCAATCGGTCCAGGAGATTGTCGACGATTTTCCGTTGCTGACGCGCGATCAGGTTGAGGCCGCGATCGAATATGCCAAGGCGTATCCAAAGCGAGGACGCCCTTATCCTCCGAGGAGCCTGAAGCGGGCCCTGGCAGAGCTAGCCGACCTCGGCGCCTTCGATGAAGAAGCCGAGGCGGGCGAGGTTGCGCCGCGCCTGATTCCGTGACCGCGTATTTGATCGACGAGAACGTGCTTCGCGAGTTTGGTGCGCGGGCAACGCGAACGTGCGCAAGTGACTTACAACGGTCGACGATTCCGACCTCCGTCTGAGCGCGGCTACACTCTTCGAAAAACGGCGCGGCGCCGAGATGTTGAAGCGACGCGAACCGAAAAGGGCAGCAGACTTGCTCAAGGCGATCACTGCAATCGAGAAAGCGTATGCGGACCGGATCATTCCGATAGACGCTAGCGTCGTTGGGGAATGGACCCGAATGCTTGGGTCGAAGAACAAGGATCGGTGGGATATGGCTGCGGGCAGGCGAGGAGATGGACAGAGAGTGGCAGATACGATCGGGTGGCGCGTTAGAATAAGTTATCTGCCAGAGCGGTGAATGAGAGAACGAACGGCTAATTCGTGGGTCCCCCACAGCGGCTCCTACGGTTTGCATTATTCACATGTCCAGCGTATTCGGCGCAGGCCCTGATGCCGCCATGTACTGATGAAACTGGTGCTCTCTCCCCCTGGAGAGATTATTATGGCAAAGCCCTCTCAAATCGTCCTCACGCCATTCCTTCGTCCTCGCGATGAAGGCGCTGATGAGCAACAGATGTACGTGGCAGGATTCGTTGACGAGGAGGACGAGCCGTGGGGTACGCTGATCCCACTGGAGGCGGAGGTGGTCGAACAAGCCGTTATGGGGCATCAGACCTTCCGGGCTTGGTGCAACTCGGACGGCCGCATCCAACCGCAACCTAATAGCTACGGGCTATTTGAATACCTACTGGAGAAGGGTCAATTGACGGAAACGCCTCTCGACGAACTGGTTACCAAGGCCATCGAAGAGGGCAGGAATGAACCTAATGATGACGTCCTCGACATGTTCGAGACGATGCATGAACGGCTTTTACGCGCCGCGCAGGCAGTCGCTGACGAGATTGCGCGGCGCAGGCGATGAAATCCACGGTCTGAACTGGAAGGCGTGCGTACAAACGAAATCGCCAGATTCCTGAGAACGCTTACCGTCCGCTGTCGTAGTACGGGCGGACGGCGCATCGGAGTTTCAAGAGCTCACGGCAAAGAATTCGGACAATCTCAGTCAAATTTCGCATTTGAAGCACCGCCATACTGGAGGGCCCTTATCACTTTGCGGCGAAGTCAATGTCATCGAATTCTTGCAGCGTGGACAGATCGGACACGAGTCCGACCGAAGCACGTTATTGGTTCGCTGCGCAGCCAAGTCCGTGTTGATCTAGGTGGGAAGGTCGGGCGATAGCGACGAAACTGGTTCATTTGGCGGAGTTGAGCCGCTTGGCGTATGTTCCGCTAACCGTTCCGCCAATTCGATAATCTCGTTCTGTCTGATCACACTCTTTCATGCGGCGAAACGCCCCTTATCAGTCCCTGCGATTTCCAGCATGCCGGATGAACTGTCATGGTTCATGCGCCGACCTTCCCACTCTACGCAGCTTCTCTAGTCAATTCCGCCAATGATTGCAACGGCGATACGACATGACTACAGGTTGCCAGAGGTTTCTCTGTTTACGGTGCGCCACGCAGGCTGCGCAATTGCGCGCAAACCCAATCAACCTGGCCGGCCGGGCCGTTCAAATTTGCAGTCGACGACTTTGCCTGCAGCGTGAGAGCCTGCATGTACGTGAAGTCAGAACCGAAAGGGACATCGAAAGTCGTGGAGATCAGCTGTTGAAGGCTGGATGATTGGCGTAGGCGAATAGGCCGGGAGTACCGCCGGTATGTAAGAACACCGTAACCTCGCCTCGCGACATCGCACCTTTCTTCACAAGCCCGCAAAGGCCTGCGAACGACTTTCCGGTATATACGGGGTCCAGGATAATCCCGTCCGCTTTCGCGATGATTTGCATCGCTTGGCGGGTTGCATCGCCTGGAACGCCGTAGCCGCCGTCGACGTAGTCCCCTACGCTCAATATCTCTTCTTCGCTAACCGCTAGATCTACGCCTAGGAACGCTTCGATGTCGTTCAAAAGAGTTTTGACCTTGCCCCGCTTGTTGGACGGTTCGCCATGTGAGATGCCCCAGACCTTGACGTCTTTTCCAAGCAATCTGAATCCTGCAATCAAGCCCGCCTGAGTTCCGGCGCTCCCGTTTGCGGTCACGACGTTCTCAATCGATAAGCCCAGCGCTGAGGCCTGAAACCACATTTCGGCTGCGCAATGGATGTAGCCCAGACTTCCGGAAGGCGTAGATGCTCCGCTCGGAATGAAGAGCGGGTTTCGTCCTTCGTTTCGCAGGCGTGTCAAAACCTGGTCGAGCGCCGTCGCGTGCCCGGCGGTATCGGTCCGGATGATCTCCGGACCCAGCAATCTGTTCAACAGGATATTGCCGGACCCCTCGTAGTTTGGATCATGGCTGTCCGGCCTACGATCTTCGAGAACCAGCACCGAACGCAATCCGCATCGCGCAGCGGCCGCGGCTGTCTGGCGCGCATGGTTCGACTGGATGGCCCCCACGGTGACCAGCGTGTCGTGCTGCGGCTCAAGATGTTCTCCGAGAAAGAATTCTAGCTTCCGAACCTTGTTCCCGCCACCGGCCAGTCCTGTGAGATCATCGCGCTTAATAAGAAGATTCGGCAGGCGCAAGTAGTCACTTGCTCCGGCGAGAGGCTCCAAGGGAGTTCCGAGGCCTCCCAGAGGAAGCCGGCGGATTTCCTTCCTGCCTAGTCTCGCGAAGGACCGGCTGCGGTTCAACAGATCGTCCATCGACCAGATTTCGATTGCCGGAATCCGTCTCCTAGATAGGCGCATCGCTTGTGCATCGCTCGTTTTCGCCCTGCCGTCCGTACAGAACAGGCGCGCCTGAGGTTTTGACCTGCGATACACCGCCGTCCCGCGGTTTGGCAATATATTGTGTTGTGTTGCCTTTTTGCTTTGCTTTCGGACATTAGGCAACATTGTCACACAGACTTCAAGGAGTGCTGCTACGTGTCCGCCATCAAGCCTAAGGACCTGCAATGGCTCCAAATACGAAGAACGGGCTGCGCGGCGAAGAGAAAGGCGGCCTTCTGGCACCTCAGCGTCAACAGCGGATCGGCGAACATGTCACTCAACGTGGCGATGCTAGAATCACAGACCTCGCCCAGATATTCGCAGTCACCGAAGAGACGGTAAGACGAGATCTCAAGCAGCTCGAGGCGGCAGGCGTCGTTCGCCGAGTTCATGGCGGGGCGATCCGGGGAACACCAGCTTACGATACGTCATTATCCCATCGCATGACCGACGCCGCGGAAGTGAAGGACCGTATCGCCGCGGCCGCTCTGCCATTGATCGGGAAAACCCGGACGGTTTTTATTGACGAAGGTTCGTTGACCGTCCGTGTCGCCAAACTGCTCGTTGGGCAGCCGGAACTTCACATCCTGACCAACATGCCGGCTGTCGCGGAAGCCGCGTCCGCCGGCCCTCACGAAATCGAATTGACTGGCGGCATTCTTCATCGTCGTGATCAGTTCCTACGAGGCGAGGCGCCGCTACAGGAAATACGAAACCGGCTTTTCGATCTGACGATTATGGGCACGTCGGGTTTCGATCTCGAAACCGGGATGCTGGCCAATGAATCCTATACCGCGCAGCTCCGCCGTCTACTGGTCTCACGCTCGCGTCGCGTCATGGTGCTCGCGCGCAGCAGCAATTTCGGCCGGAATGCGTCGTGGTGCGTCGCGCCATTCTCTTCGATTCACACCATCGTGACTGACGAGGACCCGCCGAAGACCTTCGCGGAGGTGCTTTCGGCTTCGGGCGTCCATGTCGAAGTCGCGCGCTGCCCGATGCTGGAAGATGTCTAGCCTAGGCCGGTCATCTTTCTTCAGTGCCCACAGCAGAATTGACCCCCTAGCGCAAACCCCCGGAAGCAGTCCGCCGGGCAGATGAACCTTGTCCAAGAAGGAAGAACTATGCCGATCACTCTCAACCGTCGCAGTCTGCTGCAGGCTTCTGCAGCAGCCGGACTCTTTGCGGTCTATGGCGCCCAGGCTCAAGGCGCTAGCACGGGATTGTCCGATCTGACGATCGCCGTCACGAGCCTTCCGGTAAGTCTCGATCCGATGGGAGCGAATTCGAACGACAGCGAGCGTGTATCGCAGAACCTCATCGAAAATCTGATTTTCTACGACTTCGGTACCAAACAGCTGAAGCCGGGTCTCGCCTCCTCCTGGCGTCGCTTGAACGATCTCACCCTGGAGCTTGATCTCCGCCAGGACGTGAAGTGCCACGATGGTAGTCAGTTCACGGCAGAGGACGTTGAATTCATGTTGGGGGCCGTGCGTTACGGTTCGGCCGACGCCCAGGGACCCGGCTACACGACTGCCGTATCCTTTCTGGGCACGATCGCCTCCGTGAAAGCGGTCGAGCGCTTCAAGGTTCGGATCACCACCAAGAGCACCGATCCCCTGCTCGAGCTGCGCCTTGCAAGTTGGATGGGTCAGATTCCGAGTGCTTCCGGCTTCCGAAAGGCGGAGAACTGGGAGAAGTGGGGTCTCTCCGTCGTGGGCACCGGCCCTTACCGCATCGCGGACGTACGTCCGGGCCAGTTCATCCGTTTCGAAGCATTCGATGGCTATTGGGGCGAGAAGCCTTCGATCAAATCCTTCACGCTGAAGCTGACCCCCGAGGCAGCAGCGCGTACCGCGGGCCTGCGGACAGGCGAATTCGATATCGTTACGGAACTTGCTCCGGACCAATTCAAGGCGCTGGCGGGCGATGCAAACACCGAAGTTGTCGGCGGTCCGATCCGCAACATTCGCGCTCTGGTTTACAACAGCCAGCACTCGGTCCTGAAGGATGCCCGCATTCGGCGCGCTCTAAATCTGGCGATCGACAGGCAAATCATCGTCGATACTCTCTTCGATGGTAAGGTGACCGTGCCCAACGGCCTTCAGATGCAGGCCTTCGGCAACATGTATGTCAGCGAGCACAAGGCGACGCCCTTCGATCCCGACGCCGCCAAGAAGCTCCTGAAGGAGGCCGGCTACGACGGAGGCGAAATCGCCTACCGCTATCTCAAGGACTACTACACGAACGAGGTCACAACTGCCCAAGTCCTTCAGCAGATGTGGAAGGCAGTCGGGCTCAACGTCAAGCTCAGCTTGGTGGAATCGACCGAACAGGTTCTGGCTGCTGGACAAGGCATCAGCAACATCTCCAACGCAGCCTACTATCCGGATCCGCTGGGCCAGATCTTCCGCCTCTACGGCAAGGGCGGTCTGATCCCAAGCCGTAAGCAGTGGAGCAATGCCGAGTTCGACAAGGTCGGTGAGGATCTTCTCAGCCTCGACCACGCCAAGCGCCGTGCCGCCTCCGCCCGCCTTCTCGATATATACGAACAGGACCCGCCAGGCACCTACCTCCACACGCTTCCCATGTTCTACGGCAAGCGCCGGAAGATCAAATGGACCCCAAACGACACGGCGTTCATGGATCTTCGCGCAGGCAACCTCCAAGCTGGTTGATATGATCGTCGCTGGCGATATCCTGCCTGAGCACAAACTCCTTGAGATCCGCAACCTGCGGGTCTCTTTTCCAACGAAGGAAGGAGAGATCGTAGCTCTCGACGGAATCGATCTCGACATCGGTGCCGGCGAGGTGGTCGCTCTGGTCGGCGAAAGCGGCAGCGGGAAGTCGACGTGCGGCCTGTCGATTCTCGGGCTGCTCGACAAGCGAGTGGCGGCCACCGGGTCGATCAAATTTGGCGATGTCGAACTGCTCGACGACAATGGGGCTAGCCAGGCTGCGCTGCGCGGCCGAAAGATCTCGATGATCTTTCAAGAGCCGACAGGTGCGCTCAATCCGGTGCGCACCATCGGAAGCCAGCTCCGCGAGATGATCAGCTATCATACCGGCACGTCGAAGGGCACCGCGCAGGATAGGGCGATCGGGATGCTCGAAAAGGTGCAGGTTGCGGACGCCGCGGGACGCATGAACTGCTATCCGCACGAGATGTCAGGCGGGCTCAATCAGCGGATTGTCACCGGCATGATGCTTCTGCACGGTCCCCGACTTCTGGTCGCCGATGAGCCGACAACTGCGCTCGACGTGTCCACACAAGCCGAGGTCCTGGCTCTTCTGACGAAGCTCAGGGACGAACAGGGACTTGCGATTCTCTTCGTGACGCATGATCTGGCGGTTGTCTCGATGATCGCCGATCGCGTCGCGGTGATGCAGCACGGGCGGATAGTCGAAACCGGCCCGACATCCGAAGTCCTTACCAATCCAAAACACCTGTATACGAAAGCTCTGGTCGAGGCGCGGCTGGAATGGACCACGCCTCCCGCGACCTTCGTCACCATCAGCGAGGATCCGATCCTTAGCGTCGCTTCGCTGAGAAAATCTTATGCGAGGAGCTCGGGGATGTTTGGATCGCGGCTTCGACGGCCGGTTCTCTCGGACATCAGCTTCTTCATCAAATCCGGTGAGGCGTTCGGCCTTGTCGGAGAAAGCGGATCTGGAAAATCGACCTTGGCGCGTATCGTGGCCGGCCTGGAGCATCCTGATTCCGGCCTCGTAACCTATGGGACTGCGATCGATCAAGCTACCAGAAGAGCGCTGCATCGATGCGTCCAATACGTGTTTCAGGACCCTGCCGGTGCGTTGGACCGGCGCCTTCGCATAAAGGACCAGCTTCGCGAACCTTTGGATATTCATAACATTGGCGTCCGAAGGGAGCGGGCTCGAAAATGCCTGGAAATGCTCGAGCTGGTTGAATTGGACCGCTCTTTCGCCGATCGTCTTCCGCATGAGCTGTCCGGCGGGCAGCGTCAGCGCGTTGTTCTGGCACGCGCTTTGATGCTGCAACCGCGCTTGTTGATCTGCGACGAACCCGTCTCCGCTCTTGACGCTTCCACCCAGCGGCAGATCCTGAAGCTTTTGCACGGCCTGCGGGAGCGTCTAGGTCTGTCACTGCTGTTCGTCAGCCACGACCTGACGCAGGTCAGGTACCTATGCGACCGGGTCGCCGTCCTCAAGAAGGGGGAGATGGTCGAAGTCGGCGAATGTCGGCAAGTCCTTGAGGACCCGCAGCATCCCTACACCAGGATGCTCGTCTCATCCATTCCCCGCCGTCATGAGTCCCGTTCAGAGGAGCCGCTGGCCCCCAGAGACGGCACATCGCTTCCTGCAGCCATACAGGTCTGAAGATGGCTATGGTTTTCCTTCGGCGACTTGCGCGCGCCGCCATAACAATCCTGCTCCTGATGACGTTCGCCTTCATCGTGCTTCGTACGTCCGGCAGCGGCGCCAGCGCCATGCTGGGGGCGGAAGCCGACCCGGCCGCCATCGCGGCCTTCAACACGAGGTGGGGCCTAGAGAAGCCGCTTTTCGAACAATACATCACCTTCATAACTGCCCTGCTTCATGGCGACTTCGGGCAGTCTTTCATTGGACGGCGTCCAGCTCTGGAAGCGGTGCTGGAGCGGGTTCCGGCAACCCTGTCTCTGATGGGATCCGGACTGCTCGTCGCAGTCTTTCTGGGGCTGGCGCTAGGCGTCTTCACCGCCCACCGACGCGGCACTGCGGTAGACAGAGTGACAACCTTCGTCGCCCTGGCCGGCTACTGCGTGCCGTCATTCATTATCGCAATCTTCCTGATCCTGGCTCTCAGCGTCGAGTTCGGGTGGCTGCCAACGACGGGCAACAACACGGCGCTTCACTACATCCTGCCGATCACGACTGTCGCGGTTGGGGAGTTCGCGGTTTTTGTGCGGTTCGCCCGCACGTCCATGCTCGAAATAATGAACCAGCCCTACATGCGCGCGGCCCTCGCCAAAGGCTTGAGCCCTAGCGCAACGGTCTGGCGGCATGCCTTGCCCAATATGGCGGTGCCGATGGTGACGCTGATCGGTCTTGCAATTGGCTCTCTATTCGTCGGCGCAACAATCACGGAAAACGTCTTCGCTTGGCCGGGCATGGGTCAATTGCTCGTTCAAGCGGTCACGATGCGAGATGCCGCGGTCGTCCAGACTATCATGGTGCTGGTCGGGATCTCCATGGTCACAGTCAACATCACGGTCGACCTGCTCTACGCTTGGCTCGATCCGCGGATTGGACCTCTAGAGTGACAAATCGAGCAACCAATTTTTCGAAACCGGCCATTGCCGCTGCTCTATTTCTCGGCGGGATCGTTCTCATGGCTCTGATTGGGCCGGAGCTATCCACGATCAGCAACGAGACGATGGATCTGCGAGCCCGTCTGGTTCCACCTGTTCTATTGGGAGGATCGCTGTCTCATCCGTTCGGCACTGACGACCTGGGCAGGGACGTGCTCGTCCGTCTGCTTTATTCGATCCGCGTGACGATGGCGGTGGCCTTCCTTGCCACCGGTTTCGGCGCGACGATAGGCATTGTCATCGGGCTTTTGGCCGCGCATTTTCGCGGTGCGGTCGATGACCTGCTGGTCATCCTAATCGATCTTCAGGCGGCCGTTCCTTACCTGCTGATGGTCCTGGCTTTGATCACGGTCTTCGAGAACAGCATGATGATGTTCGTCATGGTCCTGGGTCTGCATGGTTGGGAACGCTATGCCCGTCTCGCGCGAGGCGTGGCGCTTTCCTTGCAGAACCAGGGGTTTGCTATCGCGGTGAAGGGCCTGGGAGCGGGGCCGTTTCGGATCTACGGAAGGCACCTGTTGCCGAACATGGCGGGGGTGCTAATTACCAACTGTACCCTAGCGCTCCCGCAAGTAGTTCTTCTGGAGAGTTCTCTCTCCTTCCTTGGAGTAGGCATCCAGGCCCCCGAGACCAGCTTGGGCAGCATGGTCGGCTTCGGTCGTGACTATTTGACGACGGCATGGTGGATAGCGGTCATACCGGCCTTGGTAATTTTTACGATCTCGCTTGCCGTGACGGTGATTGGCGAGGAAATGAGGGAAAAACTTGATCCAGCGGTCAATCGAAACTAATCCCTGATCCCGAGCGACCTGTCCGCCCGATACCGGCTAGGATAGACAATCGTAGATTGATGATGCCTCAGGCTGTTATGGTGGAGCTAATGGAGCAGTGAGTTTCATAGCATTGCAAAAAGGAGGTGATCGCGCATGGCAATAGCACCTGTTTCCGGAGACGAAATCTCCAAGGCAATGGAGCGTTTCGACAAGGAACTTCGGGCCACTCCACCTTGGACGGGTTGGGAAAACAATCAGGCGCACAGGTACGGCATCGAGCGGGACGGGAGGCTCTATCCGGCTAAGCAAATCATTTCGATGGCTACCGGCGCTCCCTCATCGAGTTTTGGCGGCGGTGCTGAGGCAAATAAGTACCTACAGGACCGCGGCTTCCAAATCGTTCCGCTGCGAGGTTCAGATCAGTCGGGTGTGTTCCTTCTGCAGGGTGAAGATTCGCTCCTTCCTATGCTGCCGGCCTCCTTTGCAAAGGAGGATGATTTTCAACGGCTGCTGTCCCGATTTCCTCAGCTTCTTGTTGGTGATCAGGTCAACCCGCAAAGTCCACGACGATGGGCGCTGGTGCGTCGAGAGGTCCCCATTTCCACTGGTGAGCTCGGAGCGTCCCAATGGTCAATTGATCATGTCTTTCTGGACCAGGAAGGCATTCCGACTCTTGTAGAGATCAAGCGCCAGAGCGATAGCCGCATTAGGCGCGAGGTCGTAGGCCAGATGCTCGACTATGCAGCCAACTGTCTCACCTACTGGTCGGTTGAGACACTCCGCTCGGGATTGGAGAGGAGTTGTAAGGAAGCCGGGCAAACCGTGGAGGCAGTACTAGTCGAACTCATAGGGCCAGAAGGAGACTTCGAAGAATTCTGGCAGCGAGTCAAAACGAACCTCCAAGCGAAGCGAATCCGGTTACTCTTCGTGGCCGATATCATCCCCCTTGAGCTCAGGCGGATCGTCGAATTCCTCAACGAGCAGATGGACCCTGCAGAGGTGCTGGCAATCGAGCTCCGGCAGTTTGAAAGCGATGAGCTTAAGGTGCTGGTGCCGAGAGTGTACGGCCAAACGCAGGAAGCGGCTACCAAGCGTGGCGGCGTAGGTCAACGCTGGGATGAAATCCGGCTCTTTGACAAGCTGGAGGCTACCGTTGGCGCGAAAGAGTTTCAAGTCGCGAAGCAAATCTACGAGTGGATGCGAAAGGACGGTACGCGCAGCATCATCTTCGGCACCGGCAAGGAGAACGGCTCGGTCTACCCCGCTTTCAAGCCAAATGGAGTGGGCATCAATCCTGCGTATTTGTCGTCCGATGGCAAACTCTGGATCCAATTTGGCTCTCTGGAGAACAAGCCTGTCTTTGGACCGATAGAGGCGCGCCGCGAGCTAATGCGGCGCTTCAACGAAATCGAAGGTGTTCGCTTAACTGAGGCGGACCTAGCCAAATATCCGAGCATTTCCCTCAGCACAATCGCAGGCGACCCACATGGCTTAACGAAAGTCGTCGCTGCGCTCACCTGGATGGCACAACAGATTGAGCTGCTGCCGGTTTGATGGACACCAAAATTAGGTATTTCATGAAGCCGGAGATGCCGTACGATTCGTGGCTCTGTGCAAGACCTGTTTTAGTTTAACTTGGTAAAGACGCCGCTGGCCATCCCGCGCGCGGCGACGGTAAACTCTACAGCACAAATTTGATTCTTGTTGATGCAAAACGTTGGCGACCAATCGGGTCGCCACAAAGGTCAAAAATGGCGAAGGCGGCGGCCCAGCGCGACCCGATGTCCGTGATGTCGGGTCGTACCATGCCGCACAATATTGAAGCCGAGCAAGCCTTGCTCGGCGCGATCCTCGTCAACAACGAGGCGTTCTATCGCGTATCGGACTTTCTTCGATCGGATCATTTCTTTGAACCGCTGCATCGTGCGATCTTCGACGTCATGGCGGGGTTGATTGAGACGAACAAGGTTGCGAGCCCCATTACGCTGAAGACCTTTCTGCCGCCCGATCTTGATGTGGCCGGACTGTCGCTGCCTCAATATCTGGCACGACTAGCGGCCGAAGCGACGACTGTGCTCAATGCCGTCGACTACGGACGCGCCATCTGCGATCTGGCGATGCGGCGCGAGTTGATCAACATTGCCGACGATATTCGCAATGCCGCGTTTGATTCTGCCGTCGATTGCCCGCCACGCGAACAGGTTGAAGACGCGGAACAGCGGCTCTACGAGGTCGCGGAAACAAGCCGGTTCGGCAGCGGGTTCGAGACGTTTGACGCGGCGCTCACGCAAGCGATCGACAAGGCAGCGCTCGCCTATCAGCGCGATGGAAAGCTCTCAGGCCTTCCAACTGGTCTTAAAGATCTCGACGCCAAGATGGGAGGCCTCCAGCCGTCCGATCTCATCATCATCGCCGGACGGCCCGGCATGGGCAAGACGTCGCTCGCTACGAATATCGCGTTCAACGTGGCGCGAGCCTACGAAGCACCGCGGGAAGGCAGTAGTTCCACGCCGGAGATGTCGGGCGGCATTGTCGCCTTCTTCTCGCTCGAGATGTCCTCCGAGCAACTCGCGACGCGTGTCATCGCCGAGCAGTCGAAGATCTCGTCTTCGAGCATCAGGCGCGGCGATATCTCTGAGAATGACTTCGACGCGCTCGTGCAACGCCGGCAAGAGATTCGCCGTATCCCACTGTACATCGATTCTACCGGCGGCTTGACCATCGGCCAGGTGGCGGCGCGCGCCCGTCGGTTGAAACGACAGCGTGGCCTCCACTTAATCGTTGTCGATTATATTCAGCTCATGCAAGGCACGTCCCATCGGGTTGCACCGAACCGCGTGCGGGAGGTGACGGAGATTACGGTTGGCCTGAAGGCCCTCGCCAAGGAGCTCAACGTGCCAATCGTCGCCTTGTCGCAATTGTCGCGGCAGGTCGAGAATCGGGAAGAGAAGCGTCCGCAACTATCGGACCTGCGGGAGTCCGGCTCGATCGAACAAGATGCCGACGTCGTGCTCTTTGTCTTCCGCGATGAGTACTACCTGAAAGGTCAGGAACCGCCGGCCGGGACGGCTGCTCGCATCGCATGGGCGGCGGAGCTCGAGGCCTCCCGCGGGAAGGCCGAGATTATTATTGGGAAGCAGCGCCACGGACCGACTGGCACTGTCATTCTGTCATTCCAAGGTGAATTCACGCGATTTTCTGATCTCGCCGCTGCGCACCCGCTTCCTTATCACCCATCGCCTTGAAGTCAGCACCCATCGGCCGAATGCACCGCGTTTGGGTTGGTTTTGTCAATTTCTGAAGTGATCGTCTCGACGCCGAGTGGCTCAACAATGCCAACTTGTTTATAGTTGTTGGATCCTCAGAGGTGACGATGACCATGGAAACGCTCACGATCCCAATCGTTCGAACGTCTGCAAGCGACGGAATTGCGCCTGTCGAACTCATCGAAGGAATGTCGACAGTTAGCGCTTCGCGCTCCACGCGCGCGGTCATCAAAGCCTACAAGGCGGCGGCCGGCGTGACGAGCAATCTCAGGTTCCCTCTTGTCGCCGACTGCCCGGTTAATCCCGTCACGCTGGGGCGCGCGATGCGCAAGGTCTGGAAGGCCGCTTTGAACGGGGTCGAAAAGGGTGGCTCCATACTGGTCGAACTGAGACCCAAAAAGGAGATGCAGGTTGTCGAAATCATTGCATCGCCTGCCGCGACAGTACGCCAAGCCGAGTGAATATTACGATGCCATCAACTTCCGAGCTTATGACTCTTGAATTGGCGCGACGACCAACTAGAACCCCTGGGCATTTGGGAGGTCACGGCGCAGAGCTTGCCGGGATTTGATCCGCTAGCTGGAGGCGTATCGCGGAAGAGGTGGTGGTTACCTTATCGGCAGCCGCGACGCTGAGGACATTCTCGTCGACGAGCGGGAGGAATCGGCTGACGGAGTTGCCGCTGCGCCGAAAGAATTCGGACACGGTCAATTCTCGCACTTGACGCATCGCCACATTGGCGGGCCCTTATCACTTCGCGGTGAAGTTAAGGTCATCGCGTTCTTGCAGCGTGAGCAGACCGGACACGAGTCCGACCGAAGCACATTATCGGCTCGTTGCGCGGCCTGGTCTCCCCCTCTATCCGGAAGGCGCCGACGTTCAGTCCCTCGATGCTGTCCTCATGATGAACGACGAAGCGCTGATGCGGCTCGAGGACCTGGCTTGGTGCCCATATTCTCAATCGAGTCGAGACGAACGGCCGCGCCGGTCCGAACAGGGATCCGGTACGGACTCCCTTCAACATCGCCATGAGTTGCCGTCGTTTTGGTCGAGAGAGTTCGCAAAAGATAGACGACGAACAGGCCAATTCCAAACCTCTTGAAGAAATTCAGCGAAAATTGGCAAGGCTCATGCGCAAATCAGCTTCGTTCGAAAATAGATCATCTGCGGCCATGGTCCTTGTGAGAAGATCCTTCAGTCGAAAATTGCTGGCGCGTGGCACGAGCTCGTATTGCTAGAGTTGCATTCGGCCAGAATCCTATGCCTCTCGTCCAATCAGCCGGCTGCTTGACTTGCCGCAGGTCGGAAGAAATCAGCTCCGGATAACGCACGGTCGAAACAAATTGCGCGTGATTGCTCTGTGCGACAGCAATCGCATTGTTATTTTTCTGAGCTGCTCGACACCTCCGATAACCCGCACCATCATTCTCGCAACGTGAATGATGACGGCCGCTCGCGGCTTGGGGTATGGAATGCAGCGTCGGGACTTTCTCAAACTCTCCGTTCGAACTGCGGCAGCCGCCGCGTTCGCCTCGCGCGCGAATGCGCAAGGTGCGGTGAAGGAAATTCGCATCGGCTACCAGAAGACCGGCGTGCTGGTCATCACGCGCCAGCGGGCGGCCCTGGAAAAACATTTCGCTCCGCAAGGCATCGAGGTGAAATGGGTCGAGTTCTCGTCCGGCCCGCCGATGATGGAGGCGATGAATGTCAGCAGCATCGATTATGGCGCGGTGGGCGATTCCCCGCCGGTCTTTGCCCAGGCCGCAGGTGCCGCGATCGTCTATGCCGCCGGCCAGCCCATCACCAACGGCCAGGGCATTCTGGTGTCCGAGGATTCGCCGATCCGCTCCATTGCCGATTTGAAGGGCAAGCGCGTCGGTTTCACCAAGGGCTCCAGCGCCCACAATGTCGTGGTGCAGACGCTGGAGAAGGCGGGCCTGACCTATGCCGACATCACTCCGGTCTATCTGACGCCGCCGGATGCCGGTCCCGCCTTTGCTAGTGGCAGCATCGAGGCCTGGGCGATCTGGGATCCTTATTTCGCGATCGGCGAGACCAGGCAGAACGGCCGCATCCTGATCAATGCACGCGAGGTCACCAGGACCAACTCCTTCTACATCGCCAACCGCGCGTTCGCGAAGAACCACGGCGCGATCCTGCAACAGATCGTCAATGTGACCAGCGCGACCGGTCAATGGGCCGAGCAGCACCGCGACGAGGTTGCCAAGTCGCTGGCAGCGATCACGGGCGTCCCACTGGACATCCAGACCGTCGCGGCAGATCGCGCGAAGTTCGTGATCGGTCCGATCACCGATGACATCGTCGCGACCCAGCAGGGCGTCGCCGATCGCTTCTTTAAGCTCGGCCTGATTCCGAAGCCGATCGTGATCCGCGATATCGTCTGGCGCAATCCGGCAGCCTGATCGTGCCAACCAGTCTCCCCATTTCAAAAGGTCTGAACATGAGGCGCATCATTCAGCGTCTGATCGCGGCGATCGTGCTGTCGATCGGCATCGTCGCGGCTGCGGTCGGCACCTCCTACGGTCAGGACAAGGTGGTCCGCATCGGCTACCAGAAATACGGCAAACTGGTGCTGTTGAAGAGCAAGGGCACGCTGGAGCCGAAGCTCGCGGCGGACGGCTACAAGGTGGTGTGGACGGAATTCCAGTCCGGCCCTCCGCTGCTCGAAGCGCTCAATGTCGGCGCCATCGATTTCGGCAACACCGGCGAAGCCCCGCCAATCTTCGCGCAGGCCGCCGGCGCGCCGATCCGGTATGTCGCCTACGAGCCGCCGGCGCCGAAGGGCGAGGCGATCCTGGTGCCGAAGGAAAGTCCTTTGAAATCGGTCGTCGAGCTCAAAGGCAAGAGGGTCGCGCTCAACAAGGGCTCCAACGTTCACTATCTCCTGGTCAAGGCGCTGGCGAAGGCGGGCGTCAAATATTCGGAAGTTGAGCCTGTGTTCCTGGCGCCTGCCGATGCGCGCGCTGCCTTCGAGCGTGGCGCCGTCGATGCCTGGGTGATCTGGGATCCGTTCCAGGCGGCGGCCGAAGCGGCGACCGGTGCACGCACGCTCGCTGACGGAACCGACATCGTCGCCAACTACCAGTTCTATTTCTCCTCGAAGAAATTCCTCGAAGCCAATCCAAAAATCGTCGACGCCGTGCTCGCCGAGCTGAGCTCGGTCGACGATTGGGCCAAGGGCGACATCCACGCGGTAGCTGAGCAGCTGGCGCCGGCGATCGGACTGTCCGTCGCGGTGGTCGAGGTCGCGCTGAAGCGGCAGGCCTACGGCATCAAGCCAATCACCGATCGCGTGATCGCCGACCAGCAGCAGGTTGCCGACGCGTTCTTCGCGCTCAACCTGATCCCCAAATCCATCAAGATTTCCGACGTGGCACGGAGGCCCGGTTCATGAGCACGAAAAGCAACGCCAACATCCTCTGGTTCCTGCCTACCCACGGTGATGGCCGCTATCTTGGCACTGGCATCGGCGGCCGCGAGGTCAATTTCAACTATCTGCGCCAGATCGCGCAGGCGGCCGATCAGCTCGGCTATTTCGGCGTGCTGTTGCCGACGGGACGGAGTTGCGAGGACTCCTGGGTCGTCGCCTCCTCGGTCGCGCCATTCACGGAGCGGCTGCGCTATCTCGTGGCGGTCCGTCCCGGCTTGCAATCGCCGACCGTGGCGGCGCGCATGACCGCGACGCTCGATCGCATCACCAACGGCCGGCTTCTCGTCAACGTCGTCACCGGCGGCGATCCCGTCGAGAACAAGGGCGACGGCATCTTCCTCGGCCATGACGAGCGCTACGAGGTCACGCGCGAGTTCCTCAACGTCTACAGCGATTTGCTGGCGGGCAAGACCGTCAATGTCGAGGGCAAGCACATCCATATCGAGGACGGCAAGCTCTTGTTCCATCCGGTGCAGTCGCCGCGGCCTCCGCTCTATTTCGGCGGCTCGTCGGATGCCGGCATCGACGTCGCGGTTGACGCCGTCGACAAATATCTCACCTGGGGCGAGCCGCCGGCGCTGGTCGCCGAGAAGGTTGAGAAGGTGAGGGACATCGCCGCCGCGCGTGGCCGAAAGCCCTCCTTCGGCATCCGGCTTCACGTGATCGTCCGAGAAACCAACGAAGAAGCCTGGCGCGCCGCCAACGAGCTGATCAAGCATGTCAGCGACGACACGATTGCCACCGCGCAGAGGAACTTTGCGCGCATGGATTCGGTCGGCCAGCAGCGCATGGCGCAGCTCCATGGCGGCAAGCGCGACAAGCTCGAGATCGCGCCGAATCTGTGGGCCGGTGTCGGCCTGGTGCGCGGCGGTGCCGGCACGGCGCTGGTTGGCGATCCACAGACCGTCGCCGCGCGTATTAGGGAGTATCAGGACATCGGCATCGATACCTTCATCATGTCGGGCTACCCGCATCTGGAGGAAGCCTATCGCTTCGCAGAGCTGGTCTTCCCGCTGCTCTCGCTGCAGCAGCCGAGCAACGTGACCAAGCTGCACTTCAACGGCGGTCCTTTCGGCGAGACGGTCGGCAGCGACTACCGTCCGCAGCATCGGGTGTCGCAATCATGAGCCTCATCGACAGCGTCTCTCTCCCGCGCAACTTCCGCCTGCCCCGCGTCGACGGCCTGGTCCAGTGGATCGTCCCGCTCGCCATCATCGCGATCTGGCAGGTGGCGAGCATCACCGGCTTCGTGCCGGCGCGCGTGCTACCGGCGCCGAGCGATGTCGCGCTGGCGGGCTGGAAGCTGCTGCTGTCTGGCGAGCTCGTTCGCAACATCTGGGTCTCGTTCTGGCGCGCCTCGATCGGCCTCCTGATCGGCGGCAGCATCGGTTTCGTCTTCGGACTTGCCAACGGCCTGTCGCAGCTCTCGGCAAAACTCACCGACACCACGCTGCAGATGGTGCGCAACGTGCCCCATCTGGCGCTGATCCCGCTGGTCATCCTGTGGTTCGGCATCGACGAGAGCGCAAAGCTGTTTCTGGTGGCGCTCGGCGTGTTCTTCCCGATCTATCTGAACACGCTGCACGGCATCCGTACCGTCGATCCGCAGCTGATCGAAATGGGCCGCATCTACGGCATGCGTGACGGCGAACTGTTCCGCCGCGTGATCTTCCCGGGCGCGCTGCCGTCGATCTTCGTCGGCATCCGCTTCGCGCTCGGAATCATGTGGCTGACGCTGATTGTCGCCGAGACCATCGCGGCGTCGTCGGGCCTTGGCTACATGGCGATGCAGGCGCGCGAATTCATGCTGATCGACGTCGTCGTGCTCTCGATCCTGATCTACGCGCTGCTCGGCAAGCTCGCCGACAGTGCCTCCCGCGTGCTGGAGCGCCTGACGCTCTCCTGGCACCCCGCTTTCCAGAAACGTTGAGAGTGACATGCAGACAGCGCTTCGTACGTCCCTTCCCGAGACCGAACTCGCCAGCCGCGCCAATTCTGCACCTCACGCCCGTGTGGCGCGTGATGAGCGGCCGCTCCATGTGAGTGGCCTGTCGCTCAACATCCGGGGCCTGCGAAAGTCCTTCGGCGACAACGAGGTGCTGCGCGGTATTGATCTGCACATTCCGGCCGGCCAGTTCGTCGCGATCGTGGGCAAGAGCGGGTGCGGCAAGAGCACGCTGCTGCGCCTCATCGCCGGCCTGGCAAGGATCGACGCCGGCAGCATCAGTTTTGGTGACGAGGTCCAGGCAGAAGATATCCGCGTGATGTTCCAGGAGCCGCGGCTGTTGCCCTGGGCGCGGGTGCTGTCCAATGTCGAGGTCGGTCTCGGCCGCGATCGTGCATCCGATGACGCGCAGTTGCGCGCAGAGAAGGCGCTCACCGAGGTCGGGCTCGTCGACAAGCGCGACCAGTGGCCCTCGGTGCTGTCGGGCGGCCAGAAACAGCGCGTGGCGCTCGCCCGCGCGCTGGTCTCCCGTCCGCGCTTGCTCGCCTTCGACGAGCCGCTCGGCGCGCTGGACGCGCTGACCCGCATTTCGATGCAACGGCTCCTGGAGCGGGTCTGGCGCGACCAGGGCTTTACCGCGATCCTGGTGACCCATGATGTGTCGGAGGCCGTCACGCTGGCCGATCGCGTGCTTGTGATCGAGGACGGCCGGATCGCGCAGGACGTGACCGTCAACGTACCACGGCCGCGCGAGCGCCGATCGGTGGGCCTTGCCGATCTCGAAGGTTCGATCCTGCGCGCCCTTCTCTCGGGCGATGAGCGAATCTAGATACGACAGGCCAAACCGAGCGAGTCCGCCATGAATGCGCTTCCCCGTCCTCTCGTCATGGATCCCGCCGTTCCCGCCGCAGATTTTCGTGACGCCATGCGCCATCTCGCCGGCGGCGTCAGCGTCGTTACGGCCGGGCGGGGCAGGGACATAACCGGCATGACGGTGACCTCGGTGACGTCGCTCTCGGTCGATCCACCGACGCTGATCGTCAGTATCAATCGCGACGCCTCCTCGTTTCCGCTCATCCAGCGCCTCGGCACCTTCTGCGTGAACGTCCTCAATGCCGATCAGCTTGACATTGCCGAGCGCTTTGCCGGCAAGGGCGGGCTGAAGGGCGCCGCCCGCTTTGCCGGTTCCGATTGGAGCTCAAGCTTGTCGGGCGCTCCCTTGCTCGTCGATGCACTCGCCGCGCTCGATTGCGAGGTCGAGGAGATCGTCGAGCGCCATTCGCACGGCATTGTCATCGGTCGCGTGCGCGAGATCCGAAGGGCGGCACGCAACGCGGCACTCGCTTATTGGAACGGCCAGTACGTCGCGATTGATCACGAAGAGGATGCGGCAAGAATGGCTCAGGTCAGCATGTCCTCGCCAAGGCGTTCCCTTCCCTAAGACTAAGGCAAATCGGCGCATGCCTGCACTCTTCAAGAATCGACTTGCCGCGCCTTAGACAAATTCTTGGTGGCCGTTGGCTCATAGCAAGGCACCGAAGTTGGGTGGACGCGTGAAACTGGTCTCGCAGAGAAGCGAAGGCGGCGTACGCCACTCTATAGTGCAGTGCCGCATATCTGTCGCCACCGGCGGCTGTTGTTGCTGCTAAGCCTTCCTAAGTAGAAGATAGGGTATCCGAAGAACGCCGAAGTGGCGGCGAGCGGCCAGTCATGACTGAAGCCTACATCATCGAAATCAACGACCGTACTGCCGGCATCATCAAAAAGGACAAGCGATGCTTTCGCTTCTTCTCCTCCGAGCATTTGTTCGACAGCCTGGAAGGGCGTGAGTTCCGTTCGCCGCGTGATGCGGAGCGCGCTGCACGCGCGTTGCTCTCCGAACGACCTCGTCCCCAAGGCTGACAATTTCCTTGAGGTCTGAGGTGAGCGACCGGGAAGTGATCGGAGCGATCCGCGAACATGAAAATCGTTTCGTCGTTTGTCGGCACGACGAAGAGAGAATGACCTTGCCGCTCCACACATTCGAAATTCCATTTCATTGACGATACGCCAAACGCGCGGCATCCTTTCCGTCTCGCAATCACGAGGCGAGTGATCGCCCCGGGAAAGTCTTTCTCTCAACGCAGCTCCGCACGGAACATGCGCAGTGCCCGGCGCTTGCGCAAACGGCGAAGCTGTGTCCAGCGGCAGGATCCGATACCTATGAGAGACGAAGAGAAGCGCCAGCCGACCAAACTCGATCGGCGACATCTGTTGCAGGCGGGTCTGGCGGCGGCATTCGCGGCGCCGCTCGGAACCTTGGGCGCCGAGGCCTTTGCACCGGGCGGGCTCACACCTGCGATCGACTTCTCGGAATTCCCGTTGTGCCAGACATCTTCCAATGTGCCTGCGCTGACAGGTGCTCCGCGTAAGCTGAAACTGTCCTGGAACGCAGGTGCGGTCTGCCTCGCGCCGCTGCCTGTGGCCATCGATCACGGCTTCTTTCAGAAGCAGAATCTCGATGTCGAGCTCGTCAACTACTCCGGCTCGACCGATCAGCTCCTCGAGGCGATCGCGACCGGGAAGAGCGACGCCGGCCTCGGCATGGCGCTGCGTTGGCTGAAACCTCTCGAGCAGGGGTTTGACGTCAAGATCGCTGCTGGCACCCATGGCGGTTGCATGCGCGTGTTGTCGCACACCGGTTCCAGCGTCGACAAGCTCGCCGACCTCAAGGGCAAGGTCGTCGCGGTCGGCGATCTCGCGGGGCCTGACAAGAACTTTTTCTCGATCCAGCTCTCGAAACTCGGCATCGACCCCATCAAGGAGGTCGATTGGCGAGCCTACCCTGGCAACCTTCTCAATGTCGCGGTCGAGAAGGGCGAGGTGCAGGCCTTCCTTTCATCCGATCCGCTGGCCTATCTCTGGTTGAAGGACAGCCAGTACAAGGAGGTCGCCTCCAACCTTAACGGCGAATACCGCGACAAGAGTTGCTGCATCGTCGGCCTGCGCGGCAGCCTGGTCCGCGAGGAGCCGCAGGTCGCCCGCGCTATCACGCAAGCACTGCTCGACGCGGCGATGTTCACCTCGCAGAACCCGACCGTGGCCGCGAAGTCGTTCCAGCCCTATGCCCCGAAGGCGGCGTCGCTCGCCGATCTCGAGGGCATGGTGCGCTATCACACCCACCACCACCATCCCGTCGGCGAGGTCCTGAAGGGCGAGCTCAAGGCCTATGCCGACGATCTGAAGAGCGTCTCGGTGTTCAAGCAGAGCACCGATACTGCCAAATTCGCGGAGCGCATCTATGTCGACGTATTCGCTGTCTGACGGCCTGCCCTCGAGGGCGCCGCGCTCCGCGCGCGAGCCTGGGCTCAATTGGTTGAAGGAATCGGGCGCGGGTCTCACCGCTAGCCTGACGTGGGTCGGCTTTGGCCTGTCCTGCCTGTGGTGGGAGGACGTCGGCGACTGGTCGCGGACGCATTCGCTGGGGATTGCGGCCCTCGTCATTGCGGCGTTCGTCCTGTTCGGGACGGTCGGCGCTGACTATCTCGGTGCCGCTGGTTCGGCGCTCCGCAAGCGCGCGCCGTGGCTTCTGGCGCTCGGCGTGGCTCTGTCGGTCTGGGAGGTCGCGACGGCCAAGTTCGCCTGGCTTCCGCTGCCCTTTTTTCCGCCGCCGCAGGCGATCATGGAGGTCTATACCGACGATTTGCCGAAGCTTCTCGACAGCGTCTTCGCCTCGGTCAAGCTCCAGCTCGGCGGCTATCTGATCGGGGCGACGGTCGGCTTTTTGACCGGTGTCTCGATCGGCTGGTCGCGCGCGGTCGGCTATTGGGTGCATCCGGTGCTGCGCTTCATCGGGCCGCTGCCGGCAACCGCATGGCTGCCGATCGCGTTCTTCACCTTCCCGTCGAGCTGGAGCGCCTCGACGTTCCTGATTGCACTTGCGACGGGCTTTCCCGTGACCGTGCTGACCTGGTCTGGCGTCGCAAGCGTCAGCAGCGCCTATTATGACGTTGCGCGCACGCTGGGCGCCAGGCCGTCCTTCCTGGTGCTGAAGGTCGCGATCCCCGCCGCGCTCCCACACGTCTTCGTCGGCCTGTTCATGGGGCTTGGCTCCTCCTTCGCCGTGCTCGTCGTCGCCGAGATGATCGGCGTCAAGGCAGGGCTCGGCTGGTACCTGCAATGGGCGCAGGGCTGGGCCGCCTACGCCAACATGTACGCCGCGCTGATCGTGATGTCGCTGCTTTGCTCCGGCGCGATCACGCTCTTGTTCGCGGTCCGCGACCGCCTGCTGGTCTGGCAGAAGGGAACCGTCAAATGGTAGCAGCAGCGACAGCCGAGGCGATCGCCCATCCGCCCGCCGGCGCCGCGCTCGACATCGAGCAGGTGAGCCACGCCTTCGACATCGACGGCGCCGAGCTGCCGGTGCTCTGCGACGTCAGCATCTCCGTCGAGCCGGGCGAATTTATCGCGCTGCTCGGCCCGTCCGGTTGCGGAAAGTCGACGTTGTTGCGCCTCGTCGCCGGCCTCGACAAGCCGAAAGCGGGGACGCTGCGCCAGGATGAAACCCGGATCAGAGGCCCGCATCCTTCCCGCGTCGTCGTGTTCCAGGACCCGACGCTGTTTCCCTGGCGTACGGTCTGGGACAATGTCGCACTCGGGCTGGAAGCCCGGGGCATCCTGAAGAGCCAGCGTCAGCGTGTCGATGCCGCGCTCGATCTCGTTGGCCTGTCGGCCTTTCGCAACGCCTATCCGCATCAGCTCTCCGGCGGCATGGCGCAGCGCGTGGCGCTGGCCCGCGCGCTCGTCAATGATCCCAGGATCCTTATCCTCGACGAGCCGCTTGGCAAGCTGGACTCGCTGACCCGCATCACCATGCAGGCCGAGATCGTCTCGCTCTGGCAGCGCAAGGGTTTTACCACCCTGCTCGTGACCCACGACGCCGAGGAAGCGCTGTTCCTTGCCCATCGCGTCATCGTCTTCAGTGAACGCCCGGCCCGCATCAAAGCAGACATTCGCGTCCAGCGGCCCTATCCGCGCCATCGCGGCGATCCCCATCTTGCCGATTTGCGCCGCCAGATCCTTGGCCTTCTGGGACTTGACGCCACATGGTGACGCCGGCTGGAAATTCGGCGGCCCGAGAGGGGGTGGTGCAGCCCGTTTCCGACTATGTTGGGCGCGCGCTGGTTCTTGCGTTGGGGTTTGCAGAACGCGCGGCCCGGCACGATCGCGACGGCAGCTTTCCTTTCGAGAATTTCAGGGAGCTATCCGAGGCGGGCCTGTTGTCGCTGACCGTGCCGGCTGCGCTTGGCGGGGCCGGCGCCAGCGTGAAGCTTGCGGTCCGCATTGTCGGCATCATCGCCAAGGCGGACCCATCCACCGCGCTCGTGCTCTCGATGCACTACATCAACCATCTGGTGATGGCCCGGAGCCCGACCTGGCCGGATCGGCTGTCACGCAAGCTCGCGCGCGAAACTGTCGAAGGCTTGGCGCTGGTCAACGCGCTGCGCGTCGAACCCGAGCTTGGCTCGCCCGCGCGCGGCGGTTTGCCGGCGACGGTCGCGCGGCGCACCGAGACCGGCTGGCGCCTGACGGGACACAAAATCTATTCGACCGGCGCGCCGATCCTGAAATGGTATCTGGTGTGGGCGCGGACCGACGAACCTGAGCCTCGCATGGGACAATTCCTTGTCCCGGCCGGCCTGCCCGGCACACGCATCGTCGAAACCTGGGATCATCTGGGCCTGCGCGCCTCCGGAAGTCACGACGTGATCTTCGACGACGTCGTGATTCCGCTCGACTATGAAATCGACCTACGCAGGCCAGCGGATTGGCGCGGCCTCGACGTCACGCAGGCCGCCACGCATAGCGTGTTCATTGCGGCGATCTATGACGGCATCGCGCGCGCCGCGCGCGATTGGCTGATCGGGTTCTTGAAACACCGCATACCCTCAAGTCTCGGGGCACCGCTGGCGACCTTGCCGCGAGCCCAGGAGATCCTCGGCGGCATCGAGGCGCGGCTCGCGGTGAACGCGCGCCTCATCGACAGCTTCGCCCGCGACTTCGATGACGGGATCGCGCTGTCACCGGCCGAGTCCAATGCCATCAAGCTCACCGTCACCAATAACGCCATCGCAGTAGTCGATGATGCGCTCGCGCTGACGGGCAATCACGGGTTCTCCCGCGCTAACCCGCTCGAGCGGCACCATCGCGACGTTCTGTGCGGCCGCGTGCACACGCCGCAGGACGATTCGACGCGCCTCACCCTCGGCCGCGCCGCGCTGGGATTTTGAGCTTCTGGAACAAAGCAAGGAGACGACATGTCCATCGAGTTCATCGGCTATATCGGTAACAACAATTCATCGGAAACCATTGTCCGCGAAGGACCGGTCCTAAATCCGACCCATATCGAAGCGGTGGCGAAAGCGCACGAAAACGCCGGCTTCGACCGGGCACTCCTGGCGTTTCACTCGACGACGCCCGACAGCCTGCAGGTCGCCCAGCATGTGCTGGGAGTGACCGAACGGCTCAATGTGCTGATCGCGCAACGTCCCGGCTTCACCGCGCCGACCCTGCTGGCGCGGCAGTTTGCGGTTCTCGACCAGTTCTCGCGCGGTCGCGTTGCGCTGCACGTGATCACCGGCGGCAATGCGACGGAGCTGCGCCAGGACGGCAATACGCTCGATGACAAGGACGAGCGCTATGCCCGGACAAGCGAATTCCTCGACGTCGTGCGGTTGGAATGGACCAGCGACAAGCCGTTCACATACAAAGGCAGATACTACCAGGTCGAGAACGGCTTCTCGCAGGTCAGGCCGTATCGTCCGGAAGGAATACGCGTCTATTTCGGCGGCGCCTCGGATGCCGCGATCGATGTGGCCGGCAAGCACGCCGACACCTTTGCGCTTTGGGGCGAGTCCTACGCCCAGGTGCGCGATGTCACATCGCGCGTTCGCAATGCCGCGGTCAGGCAAGGCCGCGCGACCCCGCGCTTCAGCCTGTCGGTGCGGCCGATCATCGCGCCAACGGAAAAGCAGGCCTGGGAAAAAGCGGAGGCGATCTTGGCGCGCGCCACCGCGCTGCAGGACAAGACCGGCCACCGCAAGCCATCCGACGGCCACGCCACGGCCGGCGCGCGCCGTCTTCTATCGCTGGCCGATCAGGGCAGCCGGATCGACAAGCGATTGTGGACCGAGATCGCAAAACTCACTGGGGCCAACAGCAACAGCACGGCGCTGGTTGGCACGCCGGAGCAGGTCGCCGAGGTCTTCGGCGATTATTACGACCTCGGAATCAGCCATTTCCTGATCCGCGGCTTCGATCCCCTGATCGACGCCCTCGAGTACGGCCGCGAGCTGATTCCGCTAACCCGCGAGCTTATCTCCAAGCGGCAGCTTGCACGAGGGGGGGCTGCGGAATGATCAGGCTGATGCTGGCCGGCGCGCTGCTGCTCCTTGGTAACGAGGCCGGGCAAGCGCAAACCATCCTGCGCGTCGGCGACCAGAAGGGCAATGCGCAGGCCGTGATGGAAGCGGCAGGCGTCCTGAAGGACGTGCCCTATAGGATCGAGTGGAAGGAATTCGCAGCGGCAGCGCCACTGCTGGAGGCGCTCAGCGCCGGCGCAATCGAGACGGGGCTTGTGGGCGACGCGCCCTTCACCTTCGCTGCGGCGGCAGGCGTACCGGTCAAGGCGATTGCGGCGATCAGACAAACCGGGGAGGGGCTTGCGATTCTTGTACCCGAAAAATCTCCCATCAAGAGCTTTGATGATCTGCGCGGGAAGAAAATCGCAACCGGCCGCGGCTCGATCGGCCATCAACTGATTCTGGCCGCGCTGGAGCAGATGGGCTGGAAGGCGGATGACGTGCAGATCACGTTCCTTGCGCCATCCGATGCCAAGATCGCCTACAGCCAGGGTTCCGTAGATGCCTGGTCGACCTGGGAGCCCTATGTCAGCCAGGAGGAGGTGCTGTTCAAATCGCGCCGCGTGATCACCGCGGAGGGATTAACACCAGGGCTCAGCTTCCAGGTCGCCACCTCGGGATCCATTCGCGATAAACGGCCCGAACTGACCGACTTCATTAGGCGGCTCGCGGCTGCAAGGACCTGGTCGCTCAACAACACCAACAGCTATGCCGAGACGTGGGGCAGGCTGATGAATATCCCGGCCGTGGTGCCGCTGAATTGGCTCGCGCGCGCAAAGGTGCGCATTGCGCCGATCGACGACAGTGTGACGAAAGACGAGCAGAGCACGATCGATCTCTACTGCCGCTGGGGTCTCATCAAGCGGAAGCTTGATGCCGCGGATATCGTCGATCGCTCCTTCGCGGACGCAATCGCCAAGGGAGCAGGCTTGTGAGCCGCCGCCACTGGCGCTGGACTAGGCGCGCCGGCGCGTCACGTCGGTCTTTCTGCTGACGCTGTGGAGCTCGCGCAGTCGTACCGATAGCTCCGCCGCGGCCGCTTGCAAGAAGCATGCAACCTCGCGACGGCGCGGTTCGCCCATGCGCGACTCGATCGCGGCCACGCTCAACGCGCCGGCCGGCTTTCCGTCAGCACCGATGACGGCAACGCCGATACCCCAGGAGCCGGATACGAAGTTGACAGCGAAGCCCGCGCGGCGTGTCTCGGTCACCAGTTGACGCAATCGGCCCGGCGAATTAGCGGGGAAGGCTTCGGCCAGCCGCGACGCGCTGAGGGCATTCTCTTGCTCATCGAGGAGCAGGGGAATTGGCTGACGAAGTTGCGCCGCGCCGAAAGAATTCGGACAATCTCAGTCAGTCTCGCACTTGAAGCATCGCCACACTGGCGGGCCCTTATCATTTCGCGGCGAAGTCAAGGTCATCGCGTTCTTGCAGCGTGGACAGATCGGACATGAGTCCGACCGAAGCACTTTATCGGTTCGTTGCGCGGCCATGTCGGTGGTGATCTAGCTGGGAAGCTCGGGCGATGGCGACGAAACCGATTCACTTAGCGGAGTTGAGCCGCCCGGCGCATGTTCCGCCAACCGTTCCGCGAATTCGAGAATCTCGTTCCGTCTGGTCTCACCCTCTATCCGGAGAAACGCCCGTATCAGCCGAAGTCCCTGCAAGTCCAGCAAGCTGGATGAATTATCATGGTTCATGTGCCAACCCTCCCATCTGCGCTGCCTCTCTAGTCAAATCCGCCACCGATTGCAACTGAGATATGACATCACTACAGGTTGCTAAATATTTCTCTGTTTGCGGCGCGCCACATTGTTGACCTTCTGCGAGGGCGTCTGTTCGATAACACGCCGGTGCTCGTGGCGACCGGGGGGTTCTGGGCCGAGCTGGATGGCGACTAGCAGAGCGCGTTCGTCCATGGTCGCATCGCGGAACAAGCCGCAGAATGAGACGATCGCAGTGTACTTCAGATCAAGTGCATCAGAGGAGGCGGATTGACCAAGGTCTCACGATCCGCTGCACGACGTGGATGTTTTCGAGTCGGTCTTGATCTCGATCGGGCGCCCCCCGTCTCCTCGCCGCCATCTCAACCGGGCCGGCGGAGTTCGCTGCTAGCGCCCTGCAGTTCCGACGGCAGGACAGCGAGTTCTGCAACTTGCAGCGTCTCCCGACGGCCCCATTGTTCGGAGAGGTTCGTAACCGGGCGCGGGGGTACCGAATTGCTCGGGCGGTGCTCGACCAACAGGAGCCCGCTCCTTCCTTCCTTCGAAGGTGCTGGCCTTGGGCGCCAGCGTATCCCACTCGGCTCGCATGGAGCGTAGCCCCGCCTTTGGGGGGCTTTTGGGGGCTTGGGAGGCGGAGCCACGCAGGCTGCGCATTTGCGCGCGAACCCGATGAATCAACCCGGCACCACCCAGCTCGTTCCTCTCCCGCGGACGGCAGCGAAGTCTCCAATGGGCTCGCAAAAGCTAAAGACTCTCGCCTGGGAAAGCGGCATGATTGGCCTCTGTGGGGTTTCAGGGATGGCAGCCTCGATCAGTGAGCGGCCGATGTGTCCGGTGTGCAAGCACCGGATGGCGTTGGCTCGCATCTCTCCCGGCGAAAGAGGGATCGAGGAGCGCACCTTCGAGTGCTCCACCTGCGAACGTATGGAGGTGGTGTCCTTCGCAGTGGATCCGATGAAGACCGATGCAGTGGGCTGGCTCGCCGGCGAACTGAAACCACCGCAATGACGTTCGGTGGAAGCTTGAGCAAGTGTTGGGGGGTGGCGTGATGGACGAGGACTTCTGCAGAGAACAGGTGGAGCGCATTCGTGCTTTGGCCGAGCGGGCCGATCCCTTCACTAGGCGGCGTTTGCTGGCGCTGGTCGGCCGATACGATGCAAAGTTGGGTGGGCCCTCGCGGGCCTCCAGGCTCTCCGAACGGCCACTGCCGGTGCGCACCACGCCGCCGGCGTCGATCTTCTCCGGGTCGGGCGAGGCATGAGGAAGGACAGCGTCGAAATCCGATGCGACGCCCGAGAAGCTGTCGGAGAGTTCCTCGACCATCGCCGCAGCCGTGGAAGAGCAGGGCGCCGCGACGCAGGAGATTTCCCGCAACATCCGGCAGACCGCAGAAGGTACCCCAGCGCGTCTCCACCAACATCATTACGTACAGCGCGGTGCCATGGAGACTCGTTCGGCGTCCTCCTAGAATCTCTCGGCAGCACAATCGCGTTCTAACGAAAGTCGTCATCTCGAGGACGAAGTCAGCCGATTCCTGAAAACAGTACGCGCTGCTTGAGTGAACCGCCTGTTCCCATGTGTCCGGGTCCAGGAGGTTTCGGAGCTCTTGCCGGGCGACCTGGAGCGCTGCTCGATCGTCTTCAGGTAGACGATCACAAGCAGCACTTCGGCAATCTCAAGAAGTTCGGCCAAGATCCGATCTTTTACGGGATTCGCCATTGTTGAAATCACCCTATGCATTTTGAGATAGTGTTTTGGATGCTTTTCTGCGCCGTTCAGCCATTTCGCGGTGAAATTCAGCGGAGCTGGGACCGAGATGCCATACGACCGAATCGACGCCCGCATCCTTGAGATCGTGCAAAAGAATAATCGTCTGACTTCCGAGATGATCGGCGAAATGGCCGGACTGTCTGCCACCGCGTGCCAGCGACGCCTGAAGAGGCTCCGTTCGGAAGGCATCATCGAGGCCGATGTCTCAATTGTTTCGCCGAAGGCGGTGGGACGGCCTATTCAAATGCTTGTGCTAGTGACTATGGAGCGGGAGCGCTCAGATATCATCGATAAATTCAAGAAGGCCATCAAATCGTCAGCCGAGATCGTCAACGGATTCTACGTCACGGGAGACGCCGACTTCGTCCTATATGTTACCGCCGCTAGCATGGAAGAATATGAGGAGTTCACTCGACGATTCGTCTATGTGAACCCGGACATCAAGGGCTTCAAGACGATGGTCGTATTGGATCGTGTAAAAGCGGGCTTTGCTATTCCAGTGGAGATTCCGTGCGAAGAGTGACCGAGCTCTGATAGGGTGATCTACACCGCGGATAGATGCGTATGCGCGTTTTTTCCTCGCTTAACTCGCTTACATCGCGAAAAGCCGGCCCGCATGCTCTTCTAATGTCAGGTCAATTCCAAGCTGGTCTTGATCCCTCCGGAATTGGAATTGGCATCCAATTCGAGGGCGCCTACGCATGCGCTTGATCCGCTCTCCGCTCGCAAACTAGGAGGATTAAAAAAGCATGATAGCCGCCGTGCTTTCACATCGTCGAGAAATCCTTCCAGAGGACCTCAAGGTCGCCCTCCTGAGATGCTGTTCTGGGCGGTGCAAGCTCGCGATTGCCATCTGCAACCCGCGAGCGACTTCCGGCTGCTATCTCTGTTGCTGGAGGACGGGCAGAGGCTCCACCTCGCGGTGACGACGGCGCGGCCATGATTCTTTACGACGTCTTTTGTACGAGACGCTTCACCGAGATCTCGAACGAGAAACGAGATTGCTCGTTCGTTACGTACTGTATGTGTCGGAGCGCGGCATGCGGGACCAAGGTATTTGTTGCTGGATCCCTGCCCCTAACGTCGTATGGTGAAGTCATCCCTTGCTATTCGGAAGGTGACGGCGGTCCGATATCCGTCATGAAAGACAGCAACAGCAGTCGCATCGGAGATGACAGATGAACAGCGCGAACTGTCGTGCGGAAAGCAACAAGATTGCGCAGCTTAAACAGCTGGTTGTGTGACTTTCCGAAAATGTCCTGCGCAACCTCGTAAAGAGGGGCGGGGGCGACAATCGGGACCCCCGCGTGTCTCTGAGCCACGCTGAAGCGCCGCTCTGTTTTCCAGCAGAGTGACTTCCCGCCGCTGGGGCAAGGGAAGCGGCCCGCCTTCGTGCTCCATGGGGTGGGGCTCTTAAGTTTCTAGTTGCAAGCGCGGGATGCGCCAGGAGACACATTGATGACGGACTGGACTGATCAAGCGCGCCTTGTTGAACCGATGGCCGCGATTGCTTCTGAGCTGCGCTGATGTTCGACTGTGACGGCGAATTTTGGTCACAACTTGCGGCTTATCTGTCCGCCCTGATTGTCGCGTTGTCTGTGTTGTACAGCATTGGTCAGCTTCTGATAGCGGACAATCGTGAACTATCTCTCAACCTCGGATTAGTTTTTGGATGGATCGCACGCGGCCTAAGCTTAAACCAATGAGTGGCGGGGGCGGCCAAACACCAACCTCGCCATCCGACAAAATCGCGCTCTTTATCGACGGCGCCAACCTCAACGCAACCTGCAAGGCGCTTAGCTTCGACATCGACTACAAGCGCCTACTCAAAGAGTTTCAGAACCGCAGCACGCTGCTGCGGGCGTTCTATTACACGACGGTTATCGAGGATCAGGAATGTTCGTCGATCAGGCCACTCGTCGATTGGCTCGACTACAACGGCTACACAGTTGTCACCAAGCCAACCAAGGAATTCGTCGACGCCAGCGGCCGCCGCAAGGTCAAGGGCAATATGGACATCGAGCTTGCGGTCGATGCCATGGAGCTTGCCAAGCATATCGATCAGATGGTCCTGTTCTCGGGCGACGGCGATTTCCGCTCCCTCGTCGAGGCTGTGCAGCGGCGCGGCGTACGGGTGACTGTTGTGTCCACGATTGCAAACCAGCCGCCAATGATCGCCGACGAACTTCGGCGGCAGGCGGACGAATTTATCGACCTGGCACAGTTGAAGCTGAAGCTGGGTCGCGGTCCGTCCGAACGGTTAGGCCACCGTCAGGAGGAGCGCCGAGGCTCGAAAATCGGAATGCCAGTCTCTGAGCGACCTGCCGACTAACAAGCAGGGCGGAGATATCTACGCCGCGACGGTGATGACCAAGAACCCGGTGATCCCCGAGATCGCGGCGATAAAGCATGCGCTTCGTGCCCGCAAGCGAACCACTTGCCTTCTGGCTTGCGGACATCGTGCTCGCCCATTGCCTAAAAGGCCGATCGTCGTGCCGCTGGCCGCCGTCAGGTGCGTCGCACCGATCTGAACGCTGGAGGCAAGCCAGGCCGCGTTGACGAGGGCTGGCTTGCGGCCTGTGTGGTGGCCTATGCACGCGCCGCATCCCGATCGCGCATGACGGAAATCTTCCTGATGACGCGCAGCCTACAGCGCCGGCAAAACGGCAAGCGACCGCAGCATGCGCCGACGGCAGCGCGAAACGTTCGCTGATCGACCAGTCGGCTCGGAAAATAACCTATCTGATCATCTCCCAATGGACACTAGCCACGGTTGTACCGACGACGACACCCTCAATATATTGGAGCCTTCCGTTGAAATACGGGAATGAGGCTGCACCGCGAGTAAGCATATGGCTATAATTCATGACGACTAAGCTCGCGCTAGTTGTGGTCCGGCCAATATTTTGCCAAATGTGGAAGGCAGGTGTCAGCAGGCACCTTGGCGCGATCGACTTTAGGTAGTCGGTACTAAGATGCATCGGCTACGCGAATGCGCTTGGATACCATCCGAGCTTTAACGCGGTACATCATGGACGAGTCCCTGACTAAACCGGCCAGGGATCTCTTATTGAGGACGGTCACCAGAATGAACAGACCTGCAGCAAAGAAGATGAAGCAACGCAGTGCCGGTAAGCCGGACATGGAATTAGGTAAGCGGATTCGTCTGCGGCGCGTCGAGCAGAAGATCTCCCAGGCAGAGCTTGGCGACAAGCTTGGCATCAGCTTCCAGCAGGTTCAGAAGTACGAAAAGGGTGTCAACCGTGTTGGCGCCGCCCGCCTACAGCAGATTGCAAGCGCGCTCGACGTGCCGGTCACCTTCTTCTACGACGGCGACAACAAGACCCGCGAGGTCGACAGCCTCCTGTTCATTGACAGCGCCTTCAGCCTGCGGTTGCTTCGCGCCTACAGCAAGATCAAGGACCAGACCGTGCAACGTCAGCTGGTGTCCTTGATGGAATCGATCGCCGCCAATGAGGATTGAGCGGCGTCGGCCCGTCTCGTGAACGCAATCGAGCAGCCAGCGCGGATCGGCCGGCGGCCGGGACACATGATTTGCCGGTCGGAGCGGGGGACTATCGAAGGGCTGCGATCGTAGGATGGCAGCCCTTCTTCCCAGGGCGAGAATCTTCAGTCGAAAACACGGAAGGATCAACCAACCGAGTCAGTCGATCACGACGCAAACTTGCTTGAGCACGGCTACGGGAACAGTCCACGCGTCTCCTTTGCGCCGCGTACCCGTTCCACGCCGATGGCCATAGCGGCGGTGCGGTTAAACACCTTATCCTGCTTACTTCGCGACAATACGCGCTCAAACGCTCGATCCAGAATCTGATACTCCCGCTGCATCACCTCTTCCTCCTCCCAGAACAATCGCTGAAGATCCTGAACCCATTCGAAGTAACTAACGACCACACCTCCAGAGTTGCACAGGATATCCGGGATCAGGAAGATCTCTTCCTGACGCATCTCGAGGACTCGATCGGCTTCTGGCGTGGTCGGGCCATTGGCTCCTTCGGCAAGTATGCGGCAGCGCAGCTTACCGGCGACTTCGCCGTTGATGACGCGCTCCACCGCGGCTGGAACGAGTATGTCGCAAGGCAACGTCAGCATCTGAATTGAATCAGAAGCCAGTTCGTTGGAATAGCCTTCCAAGCTGCCTTGCGAGGCTGCATGCCGGATCAATTGGGGGATATCGAGACCTCCCGGGCGATGGAGCGCGCCGGTATGATCGCTCACCGCGATTACTTTGACTCCCATATTGTGCAGCTCGAGTGCCGTGATCGATCCGACATTTCCGAAGCCCTGCACGATGGCCGTGGCGCCATCGAGGCGAATCTCGCGCTCATCCGCAGCACGACGAACCAAATGAGCGACACCTCTCCCCGTGGCTTCGCGACGTCCCAATGTGCCGCCGGCGGTCACGGGCTTGCCTGTCACGATTTCTGTGACTGTTTGTCCCTGATACATTGAGTACGTGTCCATGAACCAAGCCATGATCTGCTCATTGGTGCCCATGTCGGGCGCCATCACATCTGTATGTGGGCCAACAAATGGAATCATTTCCTGCATGTATCGACGCGAAAGCGCTTCAAGCTCGCGTTTCGACAGGCTTGAGGGATCGACGCTGATACCTCCCTTGGCTCCGCCATACGGCAATCCAACCAGCGCACACTTCCAGCTCATCCAGATTGCTAGTGCCGCGACTTCGCCGAGATCAACGCTCGGGGCGAACCGCGTGCCACCTTTGGTCGGGCCAAGCGTCAAGTGATGCTGCACACGATAGCCCTCGAAGACGGCCGTCGTTCCATCATCACGATGAATGGGACATGAGACCGTGACAGCGCGCTTCGGCATCAATAGCCGAGCTCTCTCGTTTTCCGGTATGCGTAGATAGTCTGCGATTACTTCGAATTGCTTCACGGCCATGTCAAAGACCGGCCCACCGTATACGGTCACGTTCGCTCCTTAGTCTGAAGTTGCATGCTGGGGGAAGAGGCAGCGTCTGTATTGTAGTTTCCGAACACGTTCATTCCACGGGGGCGATAGACCGCGCTCCAGGGCGCGCAGCAGTCGTCAGTCACGGTGCCAGTTGGCCCCATCTTTTGCCCCTCCTTGCGCTCTCAATGGAGTTCCTTCGTTGCCCGCCGGGGCGGACAAGATTGGCATAAAGCCCAGCCCGCCACAGACTGACACCAAACCACCCGATAGGCGACGACAATCTCGCGCGATCACTGCGCGCTTGTCTGAATCTCATATTGATAGGTGCGTGATTTGGAGGCACCCCGCCATCGACACGGAAGCGCACCGTGAATGTCGCTCCGCCTGTCGGTTGCAAGTTATCTCGATAGAGTGCGCCCCGACCGGGTGCACACTTCGTACGGGACGGACCAATCTGCGCGCTCAAAGTCTTTCGACATTCTTCTGTGTTGGACGGCGATCTCCTAGCCCTAAACTATATCAAAAGATCGCCGGTTCTTGCAATCGATGAGAGAATTTGCAAACCGAGCGTGTCGGGAGAGACCATGGTGAAAGACGATTCTTGCCGTCGTCGCTGTTTCCAGATTGACGACGCATCCACAAGCCATTCCGGCATGACGTTTGTCGAATGGCTTGGAGAACAAATGCCTTGTGGCAGTGCTACGCGCGTTGCTCAATGCAGCAGAACTGCAAACGGAAATGCCGATGCAGGTCGTAGCCGAGCCGCGCCGACGCTTGCAGCGGGTTTGCGTAGTGGGCGCAACGATATCCCCTCTTGTCCGCGATGCCGTAACCCGATGACGCTCGTTCCGCAAAAAAACGACAAGAAGCCGCCCCTCTGGCGTTGCTTCAAGTGCGAAATATCCCATAACGTCCCAGTCAATACCGTCCCGGTATCCTGCATGTATCGGGACAGTTGAGCTTTCGCCAGGTGAGATGCACTTACAATCGGCGGGGGTTGCCCTCTTCGAGACCTCGGTGTCGACGATAATCTCCACCCGATCGAGAGACGCACTCAGGTCCTTGCGACCACGCGCGGTGTTGGCTTGTGCTTGCCACCCGCCCAAGACAGCTCGATGTCAATCGCCTCGTCGAATACGGAGGCAATCTGCTTGTCGACCGGAGAAGGATCATGATTGCAATAGCGCGAGAGTGGCAATCGGTCCTTGGGCTGTTTGACAGGTTATCCCGATAATCATTATTCGACTCCCATGTACTATTCCTGCGTTGTCCTGGGAGCGGCGCAGTTTTTCAGCATATCGAGCGACAGTACGCTGACTTGCGGCGAAATAGGTGGTCCTAATTCCCTTGTGGGCGTTGTTATGATGTTAGCAGCACGAGACTGCGCCATTCAGGCTTTGCGAAATGTCCGACCCATGTCCCAGCCGCCAGAGAACCTGCCTAGCGCTGGGTCCTTGTCCAGTCGGACCAGCATTGCAGAATTGGCAGGGCATATTCGGAAGATCCTCTACGCTGAGAGAGCGCAGATATCACACCGGTGATGGGGACCTTCCTGGTCAATCAGCGATATTGCCCTTGTCATTCAGCCGCAGCGCGGCGGAAGCAGCCGGATGATTGACTCCGTCAAAAGCGATCGACGCATCGCAGTTCACGATTGCTCTGTGGTTTGGACGCGATATCGCGTTGGGAACATCCTTGTGATCCGCGACCGGAATCGAGTCATGATAAGTCATCACGAGTCGATATGACCGATCCAGCCAAGCCTCAGACGTGTAGCGCCGACGGCATCGCGGCGCCGCTGCGGCACGCCACCTTCCGCCGGATCTGGCTTGCGAGCCTCCTCTCCAATCTCGGTATCTTGATTGGAGGTGTGGGAGCCGCCTGGGCGATGACGCAGATGACGTCCTCGGCCGACAAGGTCGCGCTGGTGCAGACCGCGCTGCTGCTGCCAGTGATGCTGATTTCGATGCCCGCTGGCGCGATCGCCGATATGTATGACCGGCGCGTCGTGGCGCTGGTTGCGCTTAGCATCGCTTTGGCCGGCGCAACCGCCTTGACGGTGGTCGCCTGGCTTGGCCTGGTCACACCGAACCTCCTGCTCATGCTCTGCTTTGTCGTCGGCAGCGGCATGGCGCTGATGGGACCGGCCTGGCAATCGTCGGTCAGCGAACAGGTACCCTCGGAAGCGCTGTTGCCTGCGGCCATCGCGCTGAATGGCATCAGCTACAATATCGCGCGCAGCGTGGGTCCGGCGATCGGTGGGATCGTGGTGGCGACCGCGGGTGCAGTAGCAGCATTCGCACTCAACGCCTTGCTCTATCTGCCGTTGATGGTCGCGTTGCTCCTGTGGAAACGCGTCAGCGCACCCTCGCGCCTGCCGCCCGAGCGACTGAGCCGCGCCATGGTGTCTGGTCTGCGCTACATCACGAATTCGCCATCGATCAAGATCGTGCTGGCCCGCACCCTTGTGACGGGCGTCGTCGGCGGCGCGATCACTGCGCTAATGCCGCTGGTGGCGCGCGATCTTCTGCATGGCGATGCGCAGACCTACGGGATCATGCTCGGCGCCTTTGGCCTAGGTGCGGTGGCCGGCGCGCTGAACATCACCGAGCTCCGCAAGCGGCTGAGCGGCGAGGCCGCAATCCGCGCATGCGCGCTGTCCATGGGCGCGGCGATCGCCGCGGTTGCGCTCAGCCGCCAACCGGTGTTGACCGCGGCAGCACTGGTCCTGGCAGGGGCCGCGTGGATGTTGGCCTGGGCCGTCTTCAACATTGGCGTGCAGTTGTCGGCGCCGCGCTGGGTGGCCGGCCGCTCGCTTGCCGCCTATCAGGCGGCAAGCTCAGGTGGAATTGCCGTCGGCAGCTGGGGCTGGGGTCATCTGACCGACGCGGCCGGAGTTGAGACCGCACTGCTGGTGTCGGCCGCCCTGATGCTCGCCTCACCACTCATCGGTCTTTGGCTGCCCATGCCTCGCGTCGGCGCGAGGGAAGAGGAAGTTGAGCTTCTAGCCGATCCCGAGGTACGGCTCGCCTTGACCGGACGCAGCGGGCCACTCGTCGTCGAGATCGAATATCGCGTCGCACAGGACAATGCACGGGAGTTTCATAATGTCATGCAGGACGTTCAATTGTCTCGCCAGCGCAACGGCGCCTATGGTTGGTCGATCGCGCGAGACATTGCCGATCCCGAACTGTGGACGGAGCGCTATCACTGCCCGACTTGGTTCGACTACTTGCGCTGGCGCAATCGTTCGACCCAGCCGGAACGTGCACTAGAGCAGCGGGCAATTCACTTCCACGTCGGCCCTGCGCCGGTACGCGTGCGTCGCATGCTAGAGAGGCCGTTCGGCTCAGTACGCTGGAAGGGACGACTCGCCCGACCGCGTGACCGCCGAAATGCTGCCGGAGATCCCAAGCAGCAAGGGCCGTACGCAGCCGGCCGCTCCGGCTGATCAGATGACCGAGCGTGCCGAGAGTTACCAGAAAGCCGCAAGCGGTTCAAAATGACAGACGCCCGAGTTTCCAGCAGGTTCGTCCTCGATCCGCAATCGTGCGACACTTGATCCGATTGCGACCGCTACCGCATTCACACCAAAGCCCGCCACATCCATGCAAGAAGCAGCCATGGACGTCCTAATGTCTACGTCGACCGCTATCACCAGGAATCAGGACTGATCCACCGTCAGACACGCAGCCAAGGCTTGAAGACGATGGCTAGCCGTTGGCCGTAAAGGGATATGCGACTGATCTGATCACAATGGTCCCGAGGATGCGGGCAGAGTACGTGCGTGCTGTGCATATAGCGCTGCCCACCAAGCGGTTCAGCGCCGTACCAACATCCCGCACCGGGCCAGTTCGACAATCCAACCCAAAACGCACCTGAAAGTCAGGGCACCAAAAGATGCACCGAAGCTGCTCGGATATGCGTGGCATTTCATCCTCGCCTAACGCCGCTTTGGCCTCGTCCCGATTGGCGTCTCGTCGAGCCAATTTAATGTGGCGTTTATCCTTACGAGTACGCGCGCGATTTCATCTTGCTCAAGCAAACTGGGTTCCTCTTGCAGCCGCTCCAATAGCCGCTGCTTTCGCGCGAGGAGTTCTCCAACAGTCGGCGTCATTACCCTCTCTCGTTTAAAGACAAATAGCCGTGCCTGCAACTGGCTGGTCTGTTGTTAGTTCCGGTGCCGCACGACCAGGTTGACTGCGTCTCGCATAACACTGGCCAAGGAGCTGTCCCTTTTCGAGGCTGCGGGGTTGCAAACGTTTTCGTATCTCATCGGCGCTTGGGCCTCGGATCGCGATTTGATTCGCTTCCCCTCCCGTCCATCTGCCCAGCCGCCCGTTCAATGGGCTGCGTCCGTTTATCTGCCGAAACGCTGACAATAGAACGCTCGATCTGCGAGAGGTGCGAAGAAGAGATAGCTATTTTATTGACCATCAACACCGCCTATCAGAGAGTCAATTGGGGAGTGGGACTGCAACAATGAGCACGGGGCGACACGTTGGCGGTTGTGCCTTTCACTAAGTGGCTCATGGTCAATAGACATGGGCGCCCGAGGTCCGAGCGCAGCTGACGTTCCGGTCGATCAACAGATAAGCTTGACTCAGGTAGCTGTCATCCGATGAAAGGGATGGTGTGAAGACTGCGGTCCTTGTTGCTCCGAAGCGGGGTGCGATGGGGATTCGGTTAAAGCGCTGTTTTCCACGCGATCATCACGAGATTTCGAATGAATGCTCTTACCCCCTGGTCCAAATGGATGGTTGCGGCGCTGGTCGGTGCAGTCGGTCTTATGTCGACGGCCGCATCCGCCGGTCCAACGCTTGAGAGGATCAAATCGAGAGGCCTCATCAAGGTCGGTGTCGGCACCACGCCGGGCTTCTTCGCGCCGGACGACAGTGGCCGGTGGCAAGGGAATCACGTCGCGTTGTTCAGGTACAGACCCTAGCCCGTCTTCGCGGATTGGCGGGATTTGGAGGGACCCGCTCGTTGTAAATCAATGACTTAGGTCAAAAGGTCTTCACTACGGCGGCTGGTTTGGTTGATGTCGGCCTTGGTGATCCTTGGCGGCGGCTGCGGTGGCAGGCGCAGCTTGAGCCGGTCGATCAAGAGCTGAAGTTCGGGTTCGGGGTGCGTGTAGCGAGTGAGCAAAATCTCGCGCCCGTCGGTGGTCGGCAGATGGACGTCGATCATCTGGACGGCGGCGAACTTTTCGAGCGCGCTGCGCGCGGTCAGTCCGGGTGCCAAAGCATGAAGGCGACGCGTGAGCGTGATCTGCATGCAGTAAGCTAGGAAGGCGACGAAGATGTCGGCCTCGATCCGCTTCTCGTCCTGATGGAAGACCGGACGGATGGCGAGGTCGCCTTTGAGATTGCGGAACGCCTCTTCGACAGCGACGAGTTGCGTGTAGTATTGCCATAGCTGGGCGGGATCGTTATCGGTGAGATTGGTCCGCAACAGATAGCGCCCCTCGCGCCGGCGCGTTCTGCGCAGCTTGCTGCGATTGAGCGCGAAGGTGAAGCTCGGGCGCTGCTTGTCAATTTCGATGTCGACAAGGCGCCAGGCCGCCGGTGCCCTGGACCGAGCGCCGCCGAGCTTCATCAGCAGTTCTTCGCGCGAGATTTCCATGACGGCGATTTGCCGGAGCCGCTTCCAGAGCCACTTCAATTGCCGCCGGCGCATGGCGCGTTCCTTAGTGACGCGATCATGGCTCTGCGCGAAGACATAGAGCTCGCCGTCCTCGGCCAGAAGCTTGACCTTCACGCCCTCGCGCGCATTCTGCCAGGGCTTGTCCACGAGGTGCTTCTCCAGGCGGTTCAGGCGGCCCTTCGGCGTTCCGACCAGATACTGCACCGGCGGATCGCTGTTGCGCATCTCGGCCAGCACGGCCTCGGTCGGCACGCCGCGATCCATCACCCAGACCCGGCGCGCCTTGCCGTATTGCTGCTCGATCTTGCCCAGGAACATCCGCAGCGTCTTGCTGTCGGCGGTGTTGCCGGGCAGCACCTCGTAGGCCAGCGGCAAGCCGTCGGGCGTCACCACCAGCGCGATCACCACTTGCGGGCAGTCCGGCCGCTTGTCGCGGCTGTAGCCGTGGCGACGCTTGCTTCCCTCCGGCAGGTCAGCGGCGTTGACCTCGAAGTAGGTGCTGGTCAGATCGTACAGCAGCACGTCGAAGTCGGCGTTGAACAGATCGCGCCAGCGCCCGACCAGATGCGAGAACAGCGCCTCCTTGTGCTCAAGCAGCAGATCGTGGCAGGCGTAGAGCTTGTGTTCTTCCGCTAGGCCGAAGTCCGCTCCCAACAGATCGGCCATCGCACTGAGACCGAACCATTGCCGATGCAGCCGCCACTCGCTCCCCGGCGCGATCAGACGATAGGTCGCCAGCACCTGCAGGATTTGATCCCAGCGTGTTCGTTTCCTGCTCGGCGGCAGCCGATCGGCCCAGAACCGATCGAGCTGAAGCTCCTGCCACAGCTGTCCGGCCAACCAACAGGCGCCCCATTGCCGCGGACGGTGAAGCCGCATCTCGGATAGGCGAAGCTGAACGACGGACGCATCGCCCGCGACCACCTTGCATCGATCCTCCGGGAACAGCGCCAATGTCCGAGCCCGGCCAGCGTCCTCGTCGAATACTTCGATCGCCTTGCGCCAGCTCGCGGCCTGCGAAGAGTTGATCTCGCCGAGATACAGCACATGCCGCTGCACCACGCGGCCGTCATCGAGACGCTTGTTCTCCACCACGCTCCAGTAGTGGTGCGTCTTGCCGTTCTTCTTTCGCTCGGTGCGTCGGAGAAACATGACGCGGCGAATCTATCCGCACCATGCCGCGCTTGGGAATCCGGTAGGTCTTCACTACAGCCGTTCTTGGCTACAATCGAAGACCTCGATCGTTGCAAATCAACGACTTAGCAGTCCAAAAAATCTCGAAATCAGCGTTTTCAAACGCGAATCCGCGAACTCGGGCTAGGGCTCCTGGGCAAGCGGGAGACAGCATCATGGTCGCAGTGCCGTTACCTGGCCATTCCGCGCGTCTCTTGCGGGAGCGGGCGGAAGCGCTACGCTAAGGGTTTCGGCCCACCGATACTCGCCGGTGAGGCGAAAAGCCTTGGAGCGCGACGAGACCGATCTCTACCAGGGTTTGCCATCACCAAAGTCCTCATCAGAACCCGTAAGACCGTTCGGCCCAGCGCAGCAGCACGCGCGCATCCCGATCGGGTAAGACCACGCGCTGGTCACGCAGACCCTTGGCGATTGCTTGACCAACCTCTGGCTCAACCCGATTACCATGGGTCATCAAAAAGAACCAACCGAATGGGACGCCGATCCGACGGTCGATGGCTTCGACGCGATCCATCAGGATATGAACCGAAGCGTCGCCAGCGATGAGCCGGTCTTCCGGCAGTTGCAGTGGGCGCGGCACGAATCCGATCTCGCGTGTGCCTTTGTTGTCGTAGTCGTAAATGTCGAGCGCCCAGTGCGCGTAGACCCGCTCGGCCGAAGCACTTGATTCTTCCCAATCCTGGAAGAAGCGATTCTCTCGGGGCACGAACTCGAACCAGTCAGGCTCCAATTCAAGAAACGGGGTCTCGGTCGTGCCCTCCCGTGTCACTTCCCGCACCACACGGCGTTCCATCTCCGGCCGCTGCGCCTCGCGCTTGTCGCGCTCGAGGCGGGCGCGCCGCGTCAGGAAACTGCGGACATGGACGACACTGTTGCCCACGCTCCCAAGCAGCCGATAGAGTGGACCTGCGATGACCTTGTCGTCGGACATCTCTTCGTGGGTGATCCATGACGGATCGAACAATTCGACCTTGCCCCAAGGACGATATGTCGGGTTGACGATCGGTCCGGCGCACCATTCAACTTCCCGGCCGAGACGGATTTGCACATAGCCGGCCGCGCCGGGTCCAGTCGGCGCGAAAGCGTAGACGCTGTTGCCATGCCATTCCGAAATCTGAAGATCGCTCTCGCGCAATCGCGTCCAGAGTGCACCAATGTCGTCGTTGTCCTTGGCAAGCTCCGCCTCCATCCACGGCCGGTATTCTGCGATCCGTGTGCCGTCGGCGGCGAGCACCGAGCGCGTGTCGCGCCAATATTGGTCGCCGATGTTCGCCGTAGAAAACGGAAATCCGGGAAACGCCTCTGTCAGCGCGGCCGCCAGCGCCGCTTCGTCAGCTCCGGTCGGAAGACGTGTGAGAACCGTCTCGATCGTGGCGGGATCGGGCAGACGCACTGGGATATTTTCCGAAGCCTCATCCATGATTGATCCTATCCTTGAAGGTTGTCGAATTTTGCTCGTTTGCTAGCCTGTCCTGTTCACCGCGCGTTCGATCTCTTCCATCGACGCGAGGATCTGCTCGAACCGGCGGACCTCACCGAAAATGATTGGCGCCATCCTCGTGTCGTCCGTGCGAGTGCATCGATCCAGCAGACCCAAAAATCCCTGTCGACGTTTTCAATCGGCGCACCGTGGGTTGTCCGAACGGTGTTGCACTTTTCGGACATCTCATTCTCCATTTTGAAATGTGGGACCATCGCGGATGAGATCATTTTTCGATCAGCATTCACATTCATCTCATTTCTGATAACGGCCCGATGAAGAGCACACGGGTGAGAGCATCGCCAATCCATAGAGGGCCATATTTGACCGGGTCCCACAAGTAGGGGTTGTTATACCTCCTGACGTCTCCTCCGAAGTCCGCCGCAGCCCTGGAACAGCCTGGCGCGTGCTCAGTCAGGTGATTGCCCGCAAGACGCTGCGCTTGTAGCCAAATGATTGCGAGCGGGACGCGGGCGCGCTCACGTTTGCTGGGCCTGCGACGCGTCCTTTGATTTCAGTTTCTCGCCGATTGAGAGCGATCGCCCCAATGTTTCGGCCCCATTGCGTAGTGCGGCCAAACGTTCCGGTAGTTGTTCGTTCATGATCCGCTGTAGAGGCCCGGTCATTCCGAGAGCATAAAAAACGCGCCGATCGGATAGAAAAACTGGCACCGCAATGGCGGCCAATCCTTCGTCGATCTCTCCGATGCACGTAGCATGGCCTCGAGTCCTGACGGCTGCGAGCTCCTGTTCGACCCATGCACGGTCATTTCGTGTGTTCGCTGTGAGCAGAGGAAGCTCGCCCGACATCGCGTCGTCCAATACGGCTTTGTTTTGATAGGCTATGATTGCCTTGGCCGTTGCCGCTGCATGCACCGGCATCTCGATCCCGGGCTGCACATAGCTTCGCCAGCGTACATCCGGCGAAACTGAGATCGCCACGACAACACGCGCGCCGATCAGGCGCGTGAGGTAGCAGGTCTCAGACGTCGTGTCGGTCAGTTGCTGCAGATGTCCGCGAGCAAGGGCGGCAATCCATCCATCGTCCGCAGTTGCGTGCAAGAGCCGCAACAGGCGGTCGCCCAGCTGATACGCGCGCCCGCCGACATTGTCCTTGGCAAGCCCAGCGCGCACTAGGCCCTTCAACAGCCGGTGTGCAGATGTCTTCGGCAGATCGAGCAGCGAAGACACGTCTGCCAGCGTCAGCGCCCCGGGAAACGTCGCGACCAGTTCGAGCACCTGCATGTAGCGGTCAAGAGGACCCGCGGTCTCATCGGTTGCCATTAAGGGGTGCCTTTCAGCCGGAAACTTTATCCATGTCCGCTCCAGCCCGCTTGACTCGGCGAGCCAGACCAGATTAGCGTTACGCAATACCGGAATATAGTTCCGGAAATCGGAACGAATGTCAATAGCGATTTGGTGGGAAGCAGCCTTCGCGGTGCTGCACCCACGGGGAAGCGTCACGAGGCAAATCATGAAAATGACCAGGCAGGAGTTTTTGAAAACGTTGCTCGCGGCGACCGCAATGCCGTGGGTGGGAGCCGCGCGCGCCGATCAGGGAAGCCCGGTTCTAGTTGGTGCCACCGTGCCAATGACCGGACCCTTGTCGCTCACCGGCAAGCAGTATCACAACTCACTGCTCATGGCCGAAGAGGACATCAACAAGGCCGGCGGCATCAACGGGCGCAGCCTCAAGATCGTCTTCGAGGATACGCAGGCCTCCAACAGCACGGCGGTAAATGCGTTCGTCAAGCTCGCACAAGAAACCAAGCCGTCGCTGTTCTTCCTGTCGAGCTATTCGACACAGAATTTGGCGGTGTCGCCGGAGCTCAAGAAAGTCCAAGTGCCGGCCTTCTATGCTGGCGGCGCAGATGTCGTGGCCGAAGGTGGCAACGAATGGATGTTCCGCGTGCGGCCGGCCGACAGCGTGTCAGCCGAAGGCATGGTGCAGTGCGCGCTCAATGTGCTGAAGGCCAAAAAGCCCGGCATTCTCTACATCCAAAACGATTTCGGACAAGGCGGCGCCCAGACTGCGGCCCAGCGTTTTGAGGCCGCCGGCGTGCCCGTGGTCGGCACGGGGGCCTATGGTCAGAACGACAAGGACTTTTCGGCGCAACTTCTCGGTCTGCGTAGTAAGGGCATCGATGTCCTTCTGATCTTCAACTACCCGCAGGACGGTGCGCTGGTGCTGCGTCAGGCGAAGGTGCTCGGTCTCAAGATGCCGCTGGTGACATCTTCGGCGGCATTGGTGCCAGCAGCACTACAACTCCTGTCGGCGGCCGACCTCGATGGCGTCTGGGGCGTTGTCGACACCTTGATCGATCCATCGGTCGGTGGGCGCATGCAGGATTTCGTCGAACGCTTCAAGGCGAAGTTCGGCACCGATCCGGACCCCTATGGGCTCGCCTATTACGATGGCGCGATGCTGGCCGCAGAGGGTCTGCGCAAGGTTGGTGCCGATCCCAAGGCGCTGCGGGACTGGTTTGCCTCCGTGAAGGGATGGCAGGGAATTGGCCATCTCTATTCCTATGATAGCAAGGGTAACGGCGTATTCGATCTGGCGATCGTGAAATCCAAAGCTGGGACCAAATCGCTGGAATTGGTTCAAACCATCAAGCTGAACTGACCCCTGACTGCCGCTGCGCGGAGGGGTTCCGCGCGCGGATTGGTTCCATCAACCAGCCGGCCCGCAGGATCTTTTTTCGGTGATGGCCGGTGCGCTGACAGACCAGTTTGCAAAAAGACCAGGACGATATGACGGATCTTATCCAGCTGCTCATCAACGGACTAGCAATTGGTAGCGTCTATGCGCTCGCCGCGATCGGCTTCGTCATCGTCTACTCCGCAACGGGTGTCGTGAATTTCGCTGCCGGCCAATTCGTGATGTTCGGCACCTTCGCGGGCGTCGCCATGCTGCTCAATGCTCAACTGCCATGGCCTGTCGGCTACGGCGCCGCACTATTGGCGATGGCGCTGTTCGGAGCTTTGTTTTTTGCGGTATTATACCTGCCGCTGCGCGCAAGCCCGGTCGTGACAATCATCATTGGCACGGTCGCGATCGGCATCACCATGCAGAACGCGGCACTGCTCGCGTTCGGCTCTTGGCCTTTCCGCCTCCCGTCGCCGCTCGAGGGAGTGAATCTCACAGTTGCAGGTGCGACGATTTCTGCCCACGCGGTCGCCGCGGTGATTGTCACAGCCTTGATGGTAGCATTGCTGTGGCTCTTGTTCTTCCGCACCTCGCTCGGCATCGGGATGCGCGCCGTGGCGCAGGATATTAAGGCCGCTCGCTTGATGGGTCTCAAGGTCAATCGTCTGCTTGCGCTTTCTTGGATCCTCGCCGCACTGCTCGCAGGCGTCGCCGGCTTGATGCTCGGACCTATGTGGTTCGCCGATACCAGCATGGGTGATCCCATCGCGCTCAAGGCGTTCGCAGCCACAATCATCGGCGGCTTCGGAAGTTTGCCGGGGGCCATAGTCGGCGGCCTGTTCGTCGGTCTTAGCGAAGTGCTCGGCGCATCCTACGTCTCGTCGGCCTACAAAGATCTGATCTCGTTCGGCATCATGATCTTGTTCTTGCTGGTACGTCCTCAGGGTGTGTTCGGCGAACGTGTCCAGGACCGGGGTTGATCGATGCCCGTACGCTTCCCGCTCCTGTTAGGCGCCGTCATTCTGATCGCTGGATTCGGCCTGTCGATGCTGCTCACCGACTACCATCTTCGGCTCGTCAACCTTGCCGTGATCTCGGCAGTCGCAGTGATCGGGCTTAACTTCGCTTTCGGCTACGCCGGTCTGATCTCGCTTGGTCATGCAGCGTTCGTCGGGATGGGCGCCTACGGGGTTGCACTGCTGACCACGCTGCTTGGGTGGTCATCATGGCTCGCACTCCCCGTCGCGGTTGCCGGCACGGCGGTCGTGGCCATCTTGATTGGCGTTCCGCTTCTGCGGCTGAAAGGCCACTATCTCGCACTGGCAACGCTCGGGTTCAACGTGTCTTTCTCCATTGTCGCCGCCAACTGGATCGAGGTGACCGGCGGCACCAATGGCATCTCCCGTATTCCCGAGCTTCAAATCGCCGGCCATGCCCTGTCCGATGAGCGCAGTTATCTGTGGTTTGCTCTAGTTGTGCTCGCAGCTTCCGCCATCGTCGCTGCGCTCATTCATGCCTCCCGCCATGGGCGGGCGATGATCGCCGTTCGCGATGACGAGACTGCCTCGTCGATGACAGGCATCGACGTTCGCAGGGTCAAGCTCGCGGCCTTCGTCCTCTCGTCGGTCTATGCCGCCGTCGCCGGAGGCTTGTTTGCCTGCCACATGCGCTTCATTTCGCCTGAGGACTTTGGCTATGCGCACTCCATCACTTACCTCGCGATGCTGGTAGTCGGCGGCGAGGGATCGATCGTCGGCGCCATTCTGGGAGCAATGCTCGTGACCTTCCTGCCCGAATGGCTGCGCTTCCTTGGGCCGGCCTATCTCGCGTTCTTCGGTCTTTTTGTCCTCGCCATTCTCATCTTCCTGCCTTCAGGCCTCGCCGGGATTCGCTGGCCGGCCAGGCTCCGCCGCAATGGGCGAATGAACATTCCGGGCTTGCTCGCTGCCTCAGAAGAGGTGCGGCCATGAGCCTGCTGCAGGCCAAAGGAGTCGCCAAGCGTTACGGCGGGCTTGCCGCACTCTCCGACATCGATCTGTCAGTCGAGGAGGGCCAATTTGTCGCTGTCATCGGCCCAAATGGCGCCGGCAAGTCGACCCTGCTCAATGTCCTTACCGGACTTGTTTTGCCTGACAAGGGCAGGGTGTTGCTCGATGGATGGGATATGACTCGCGCTGCGACGCACAAGCGAATCCGTGGCGGGCTCGGGCGCACCTTTCAGCACGGCCGTCCTTTCGAAAGGTTGAGTGTGCTCGAAAACGTCATGACCGGTGCTGTTATCAAAAGCGGCCGAAGCGAGTTGCAGCTCCGCGAGCGGGCCATGGCCTTGCTCGACCAGATGGGGCTTGCGGCGGACGCGCAAGCCCCTATCGGGTCCCTGTCCTATGGTCACCGGCGCATGGTCGAGATGTGCCGGGCGCTCGCCTGCGAACCCCGCGTGCTGCTGCTCGACGAACCGGCTGCCGGACTGAATTCCGCCGAGGTTGATCAGCTGGTCGACCAGCTCACGGATTTGAGGGCTAAACATCGGATCGCCATCCTTCTGATCGAACACAATATGGGGATGGTGATGCGCCTGGCGGAGCGGATCATCGTGCTGAATTTCGGCTGCAAGATTGCCGAGGGCACGCCATCTGAGATCCAGTGCGATCCCGCAGTGCTGTCGGCCTATCTCGGCGAAGGTTATCGTCATGCTGGCGTGTAACGATCTGACGGTCGCCTATGGCGACATCGTCGCGCTGCAAGACGTGACGCTGGAGGTGGGGCGCGGCGAGACGGTTGCCCTGATCGGCGCCAACGGCGCCGGCAAGACCACGCTCTTGCAGGCGATCTCGGGTCTGAATCCCGTGAGGTCGGGCGAGATCGTATTCGAAGGGGCCTCGCTGGCTCGGCTCGGCAGCGACCGCCGCGTCGCGCTCGGCATCTCCCAGGCGCCCGAAGGACGGCGGATTTTTCCCGGCCTGACGGTGGAGGAGAACCTCACCATCGCCACGGTGAACTGGCGGCGCTGGCGCCAGCCGATCGCCGACGATCTCGCACGGGCGTTCGACCTCTTTCCCCGCCTGAAGGAGCGCCGCCGGCAGCTCGGCTGGTCTCTGTCCGGAGGTGAGCAGCAGATGCTGGCAATTGGGCGGGCGCTGATGGCCAGGCCGCGTTTGCTCATGCTCGACGAGCCCTCGCTTGGGCTCGCACCGCGCCTGGCGGAAGAGGTCTACGAGCGGGTCAGGCAGATCGCCGACAGCGGGCTCACGATCCTGGTCGTGGAGCAGAATACGGTGCTGGCATTGTCGGTGGCGGACCGGGCCTACGTGCTGGAAACGGGCCGCATCGTTCTTCAGGGCACGGCCGACGACCTCAAGCAGAACACGCGCGTCCGCGAAGCTTATCTCGGACGCTAAACCCTCGAGCAAGGAAACACGAAGATGTATCCTGACACAACTTCAAAGTCGAAAGCGCTCTACGATCGCGCACTGACAAGCCTGCCGGGCGGCAACACCCGCACCACGGTGTTCATGAAACCTTATCCAATCTACGCCGCGCGCGGGGAGGGATGCCGGGTTTGGGATGTCGACGGCAATGAACTGATCGATTGCATCAACAATTTCACCTCGTTGATTCACGGTCACGCCCATCCGGCGCTTGTCGCGGCGGCGACGCGGCAGCTCGCGATCGGTTCTGCATTCGGCATGCCGACAGAATCGGAGATTGATCTGGCCGAGCTGCTTGCCGCGCGGTTGCCCTCAGTCGATCAGGTCCGGTTTGCCAACTCCGGAACGGAAGCCGTGATGATGGCGCTGAAGGCGGCGCGTGCATTTACCGGGCGACCGAAAATCGCCAAGTGCGAGGGTGCTTACCACGGTTCCTACGATTATGCCGAGGTAAGTCTCGACCCGAAGCCGGCAGATTGGGGCGGCAACGCGCCTGTTTCGGTTGCCTATGCCAAAGGTACGCCGGACAAGGTGCTTGCCGACGTCGTAACGATTCCCTTTAACGATATCGAGGGCGCCGTCAGCCTGATCCGGGAGCATGGCCGCGATCTCGCCTGTGTGCTGGTCGATCCGATGCCGAACCGCGCCGGCCTCGTACCCGCCGACAGGGCCTACCTCGAAGCCCTGCGCCGGGCGACGCGGGAAGTCGGCGCGCTACTGATCTTCGATGAGGTGATTTCATTCCGACTCGGTTACCACGGCGCCCAGGGCCTGTGGGGCATCGATCCTGATCTCACCACGCTCGGTAAGATCATCGGCGGTGGGTTTCCGGTCGGCGCAATCACCGGCAAAAGGGATGTCATGGCCGTCTTCGATCCGCGCCATGGAAAGCCAGCCTTGCCCCATGGCGGCACGTTCTCGGCCAACCCGGTCACGATGAGAGCGGGGCTCGCGGCTATGGAGCTCTTGGACCAGAACGCATTCGCGCGGCTGGATGCGATCGGCGAGGCGGTACGAAAAGGCATCAACGACGCATTCCGCCGCCATGGCGTGCCGGGTACCGCGGTCGGCCTCGGATCGCTGTTGAAATTGCACTTCGCCGAGCGCCCGATCCGCGACTATCGCTCTGCTTACATGAGCGAAAGCGAGGCCAAACGGCAAACGGTGTTCAACCTCGAGTTCCTCAATCGCGGCGTTCTCGCCGCCGGCTACGGATTGATGGCGTTGTCGCTACCGATGACGGATGCCGATATCGAAAGCATCGTCCGAGCCGCCGCGGATGCACTTGCACAGGTCGCGTCGAAAACCTGACGCGTCCTTGAGTTCTAAAAGCTGGTAAGTCTCGCGTGGGGCCGATGGGCCATCGCGCCGCGAAACATATTGTCTGAAATAGGTGCGAGAATGGCCCACAAGGTTGATCCCATCACGCGGTCCGTCGTTCAGCATCGGCTGAGCTCGATCGTTGCGGAAATGGGCGAAGCGATGCTTCGCACGTCCTATTCGCAGATCCTCAACTCAAGCCGCGACTTCTCGTTGGCGATCTGCGACGTCAAGTCCCGTCTGATTGCCCAAGCCGACCACATCCCGGTCCATGTCGGCGCGCTGCCTTGGGCGACGCGCGCAGTGGAGGAGCGCTTCAAGGATGTCGCGCCCGGCGACGTCATCCTGATGAATGATCCCTATCACGGCGGCAGCCATTTGCCCGACCTGACCGCATTCGTGCCGGTCTTCGACGGCGGCAGGAGGCTGTTCTGGAGCATCGTGCGCGCGCACCAGAGCGATATCGGCGGCGCAACGCACGGCGCCTATAACCCCGCCGCGACCGAAATCTGGCAGGAGGGACTGCGCATTCCTCCGATCAAGCTCTATGAGGCTGGCCGGCTGCGCGAGGACATTCTCGACATGCTGGCACTGAATGTGCGCAATGCTCACGATTTCCGCGGTGATCTTGCAGCCATGATCGGAGCCGCGCACATGGGCGAGCGGCGAATGGGACGGCTGTTCGCCGAATTCGGCGCGCCGGTGGTCGAAGCCGCGATCGAATCCATCCTCGATGCCGCCGAACAACAGACGCGAGCGGTGGTCTCGGCCTGGAAGGATGGCGTGTTCTACGGTGAGGCCTTCCTCGATGACGATGGCCACGGCCGCAGCGATATCCGAATTGCAGCCAAGGTCACGAAGACAGGCAGTCAGATCGAAGTCGATCTGTCCGGATCAGACCCGCAGAGCACCAGCTTTGTCAATTCGTCGCATGCCAATATGCATGCGGCAGTCGTGATGGCTTTTGCTTATCTCATCGACGCCGAAATTCCCAAGAACGCTGGCGCGCTGCGCCCGCTCACTGTTATTGCCAAGCAGGGCACGATTGTGTGGGCGGATCCCGGCCGGCCTGTGACGCTGTGCACCAGCCATCCATCGAACGAGATCGTCGAGGCCGTGGTCAAGGCACTGTCAGGATCTTGTCCAGATCGAGCCATGGGTGGCTGGAGCCGGCGTTTCCGGATCGCTGTGCAGGGGGAGAATCCTCGCAGCGGGCGCAGCTTCATCTGGCATATGTTCCAGGCGCGCCCTGGCGGTGGCGCTTCTTCTCGCGGTGATGGCTGGTCTTCCATCGGCGAATGGCACACTGTCGGTGGCCTCAAGTTCGGCAGCATCGAGGTCGCGGAAGCTCGCTTCCCCCTTCACTTCCGTCATCATGAGTATCGGCCCAATTCAGGCGGTGACGGTCAATTCCGCGGCGGTCACGGCGTCAACCTCGATCTCGTCTTCGAAACCGAGAAGCCCGCGCTTGCCAACACCGCAGGTGATGGTGCCCGGCATGGCGCGTGCGGCATGCTGGGCGGCAAGGATGGGGCGCCGCATCACTACCGCCTGGTGTCCGCGGGGCGCCCACCGCGCGTGCTGCGAACCAAGGAGGTTGGAATCGAAATTCACCCGGGAGACTGCCTCGAGGTCCGCTCCGCCGGCGGCGGAGGGTGGGGGCCCCCCGAGCGGCGCACGCCGCAGGCGCGCCAACGCGATGAGGTGCAGGGTCTCGTAGCTTCGGGCGCAACGATAGAAGTGGTTAAGTAAAGATGTTGACGATTGGCATTGACGTTGGCGGCACGTTCACTGATCTGGTCGCGATTGACGCTACCGGGCGCACCGTGTTCGCGAAATCTCCTTCCACGCCGCAGGACCAGTCTGTCGGCGTGATGGCCGGCCTCGATGAACTCGCGCGGCGCGTCGACATGTCGCGGGCCGATATGTTGGCGGCGACGCAACGGCTGGTCCACGGCACCACGGTCGCGACGAACGCGCTCCTTGAACGCAAGGGCGCGAAAGTCGCGCTGCTGACCACGGAGGGCCACCGCGACATCATCGAGATGCGCGAGGGATTGAAAGGCGATCGCTATGATCTGCGGACCCCGCCGCCAGAGCCGCTGGTGCCGCGCGAACTCCGCTTCGGCGTCCGCGAGCGACTGCGGCCGAACGGTGACGTGCTCCTGCCGCTTGATGATGATTCACTCGGCAAGGCGATCGCGGCGATCCGCGCCTCTGGCGCTACTTCGGTCGCGATTTGCTTCCTGCATGCCTATCGTAACCCTTCGCACGAGTTCGCGGCAGCAGAGCGGCTGGCACGCGAGCTGCCTGGAGTGAGCGTGTCACGGTCAAGTGACGTGCTGCCACAGATCAAGGAGTACGAGCGGGTCTCCACCACGATTGTGAACGCCTATGTCGGTCCTGCCGTCCGGCACTATCTGACCCGGCTCGAGCGGCGCCTGGCCGACGCGGGGTTTGCGGGGAGCTTGTTCATCATTCTCTCCCATGGCGGCATGGCGCCGGTCGAGGAGGCGGGGCGTCTCGCCGCGGCGACCGTGCTATCGGGTCCCGCGGGCGGGATCTCGGGTGCCAGGCGCTGTGCGGAACTGCTGGCAATGCCGGATCTGGTGCCCTTCGACATGGGCGGAACGAGCACCGACATCTCCTTGATTGCCGATGGACGCGCGACGCTGTCGGCTGATGGTGGGCTCGCAGACCAGCGCATTGCGCTGCGCAGTCTGGACATCGTCAGCATCGCGGCGGGCGGCGGCTCGATCGCCAGCGTCGACGCCGGCGGTATCTTTCGCGTTGGCCCCGAAAGTGCTGGCGCGATGCCTGGCCCAGCCTCTTATGGCAACGGCGGTACGGACCCGACCGTGACCGATGCAAACATCGTGTTGGGTTATCTCGATGCGGCGGCCTTCATGGGGGGACGGCGTCCGCTTGATCGTGCGGCGGCGGAGACAGCAGTCGATCGCCTTGCAGCTTCGCTCGGTGTGACTCGCGTCGAGGCGGCTGCCGGAATCTATCGGCTCGTTAATCTGAAAATGGCAGACGGCATCAGATTGATGACCTTGCGTCGCGGCGTCGATCCGCGCAAGTTCGCGCTCCTAAGTTTCGGCGGCGCCGCAGGCTTGCACGCTGCGGAGGTCGCGCGCGAGCTGGAGATGACGCGCATCATAGTGCCGACGGCAGCCTCCGTCCTCTCGGCGTGGGGTATGCTGACCAGCGACTTGCGCTACGAGGTCAGCCGTACTCACTTCGAGACAGGCGCCAGGACGCCCCCCTCCGACATTCGCAAGATTTTTGCGGATCTGGAGGAGCGGGCGGCCGAGCGGCTCGGCAGCTGGTTCGACGGGCCCATCGTGATCGAGCGTTCGGCCGAGATGCGTTATGGCGAGCAGGTGTTCGAGGTCGATGTACCGCTTAGCGACGTCGACCTTACAGCGCCATCCTTGATCGCCGAGCTCGAGGAGCGCTTTCACCGCCGTCATGAGGAGCTTTATACCTATGCCTCGCGCGATCAGGAGGTGGTATTCGTTAATGCACGACTCGCCGCTGTTGGAGAGGTCCCTCGAATTGAGCGAGCTAACAAGCCAATGCCCGCGTCTGAAGCAACCACATTGGCCATCGGCAAACGGCAGGTTTTCTTTGGTGCCTGGCGCGAAGTACCGATCTATGCGCTGGATAAATTACGTTCCGGGCACGTGCTGGAAGGCCCCGCAATCATTGAGGCGGAGACGACGACAATCGTCATCAATGCTGAGGATCGCGCTACGGCTAACGCGCTGGGATGGCTCGACATCGAACTTGGCGGGACAAAACTGTAGGCGGCAACTGCCGATCTGACAGCATTGGTATCTGCCTGGCTGCCGTGAAAGCTAGGACCGGCCCCTAAGTAGTGCTCCGCAATGTCGCAGAAGCACGTCGTGCGACATACTCTGTGCATGAAGCGTCCGATCCTCTTCAGATGTCCGCGGACGGGAACGCGGCGAGGGCCGACACTCACGTGGTGGTATCGTGCCCCCTGCCTGTGCGTGGCTCCATTTCGTGAACACCACTACGGGCAAGCTGCTCGGCAAGCGAAGCGCCCGGCAGGCGCAAGCGAAGAGCGGGACCTAAGTGTGGCTCTTCCGACGGCAAGGGACGACGCAAACCAGCCCCGGACTCCGATAGGAGTGCCGAGGCCAATTGTTCACTAGTCCGTTTGCCGGGCTGTGAGATCGCAACACGCGGTGCCGGCTTTCGTTCCGGCGGAGCCGCTCTCCGGAGCCAACTTCCTGTTCGCGGTCGCTCGACGCATCGCTTTAGAAGCGGAGCCCCGGAGTGCCTAGGAGTCCGGGGTGCCGCAACCGAAACGGCACCTGAGCGTGTTCGTGCCGCTCGGTACGGATTCAACTGTAAGCCTAAGCCGGCCGTTCGCTTTGAGCCACGTCAACTTCGCGGTATTTGCGACTTGATTGCTTTTCGTAGGCTATCGCGCGCGGCACAGGCCGTCGTTCGTCGCCCGTCGTCCGTCGCCCGCATTCGCGACAGCAGCAGCTCCGTTGGCGCACTCGGGACGCTGGCGCGCTGCAGCACCCGGATCTCGGGCTCCTGGGCGCGGATCTGCCGCGCAGCCGCGTGATCTCGTTGCGGACCCAGTCGAGCCTCAAGGGACGAAATCCGGATCGTCGGACTCGCCGAGCCGCCGGTCCATCGCGGCAATGGCGGTGTCCCTGATCCTGCGTCGATCGAAACCAGACGTATTAGGGCGCAACTGCTCCCGGGCGTCGCCGCCGCATGCCACGATGGCCTGGTGCGTGGCCGCTTCCGGATCGACCGATGGGGGCGATGAGTTCTCGGGGACTGCGGGCATGCCAGCCAATGTTCCCTATCTGTTCCCAGGCGAGTCAAGGCCGGTCAGGCCGTCGGCTGCGGATTCCCTGGCGTAGCCCCCGGTCGCCGTGGGACGAATCCGGTCCGGGCGGCCGACATGTCGGAACCAAGCCGCCGCGTTCGCCTTGAATCCGAGCCGTCCGACCGGAGTTCTGCGTACATGGCCCCGCGAGCTAATTGGAAAGGGTTTATGCGTCTCTCGCTCGTCACCTGCCCGGTGGCGCTCTACCCGGCCACATCCGAGGCCGAGAAGATCTCATTCAATCAGCTCAACCGGCAGACCGGTCATCGCATCAAGTACCTGAAGGTCGATGCCGACACCGGTGACGAGGTGTCGAACGAAGACATCGTGAAAGGCCACATGCTGGACAAGGACACCTTCATCGAAGTGACCAAGGAAGAACTCGAGGAGGTTGCGCTGGAATCCATGCGGACCATCAAGATCGGCGAGTTCGTCGACAAAGCGGATATTGACCCGCGCTACCTGATCCGGCCCTACTATTTGCGGCCCGATGGCAAGGTAGGTCATGACGCCTTCGCCGTAATCCGCGAAACCATCCACGAAATGGACAAGATTGCGATCGGCCGCGTCGTGCTGACTAACCGCGAGCACGTCATCGCGCTTGAGCCGATGGACAAGGGCCTGGTCGGTACGCTGCTGCGGTACCCCTACGAAGTGCGCAGTCCTTGTTGGCGGCCATCCAGAACACAACCTCCGCCGCTTTGACCATGCTGTCCCCGGTGCGCGTGGCCGTGGGGTGCGCCCTTGTCGGAGAACCGAAACTCGAGCGCGCGGCTTATTGGAAGCATGGCCACTCGGAATGGTACCGCTCGTCATCCTCATGGGCGCGGCAGTACTCTTGCTTGTTCATCTCTGAGGATCACTGATGACGTACGCTTGCTTCATTGCCTGTCCATCAAGGGGCGTCCATCCTCGCGGGTCTAGCCGCCTGATCCCATCGGATAGCAAAAGGCCTGCTCGAGATGACGACTTTTGCCATGACTATTACTTGCCCATCGAGGCGGGGGCATCGATGTTGGCCTTTTGCGGGTTCAAGGCGCTTCGCGAGCTCCGTCGCGGCGCGGCAGGCGTGGGTGCAGAAGCCGCGCCTCAACCCATGCGGCTATATCACGTGAAAGCTGGATGCGGGCGGCGGAAGTTGCTTCGCTTGTCCTGCATCGCGCTGGCGGCGCCACCGTCGCTTCCATTTATAGCGACCGCCCCACGATAGGACGATCCATGCGGGGTAACGGCGCGCCCGGTGAGATCAGCCCTCCCATCTCCGCAAGCTCCTGCAAGTGAAGATCGGCGCCGCCGAATTGCAGATCCAGCATCGTCGTCCGTTTGAAGTAGTGCCCAATTTTGCAATCCATGGTCATGCCGATGCCACCATGGAGCTGGATGGCCTGCTGACCGACAAAGCGACTCGAGCGGCCGAGTTGAATCTTGGCCGCTGACATCGCCCGACGGCGTTCGGTCAAATCCTTCTCGCCGAGCATCATGGTCGCGAACATCGCCATGCTCCTGGCCTGCTCAAGCGCCATCAGCATGTCGACGGCCCGATGTTGGAGCACCTGAAACTTGCTCAATGGCGCGCCGAACTGAACACGCGTTTTGAGATATTCGACCGTCTGTTCCTGCATCTCCTCCATGGCTCCGACCATCTCGGCACAAATGGCCGCAATGGCGTGGTGAGCGACCTCCTCGATCAGCGGGAAAGCCGCGTCGGAGGTCCCGATCAGTGCATCAGAACTGACATGAACGTCCGTTAACGACACCGACGCTGCCCGCAATCCATCCTGGGTCCGGTAGTCTCTCCGGCTGACGCCGGAGGCCTCAGCATCAACCAAGAATAGACTTATGCCGTCCTCATCGTACTGATCCTCGCCACCAGATCGAGCCGAGACCAATAGCTTGTCTGCGACGTCGCCATGGAGAACGACGCATTTTTCGCCGTCCAATACCCACTGCAAGCCATCCCGTCTCGCCCTGGTGGCGACGTTTGCCAGGTCATGTCGCGAATGCCGCTCCGTGTGCGCAAATCCCAGCAAGAGCTTTCCACTCGCCAAGGCTGGCAACAGCAGCACCTTTTGCGCTTCGCTGGCACCCAGCGTGAGAAGATTTCCCCCAAGCACCACCGTCGCAAAAAAGGGTTCAAGAAGGAGGCCGCGGCCGAAAGCGCTCATGATGATCATGGCTTCGATCGGACCGCCCCCTGCGCCGCCGTAGCGCTCCGGGAGCAAGACCCCCAAAATACCCAGGTCAGCCAAGCGTGCCCACGCCGCGCGGCTCCACCCGTCTTTTTCAGATTGATACTGCCTGCGCCGATCAAATGGATACTGTTCGGCAATAAGTCGGTTCAAGGTATCCTTCAGCAAGCGCTGCTCGTCTGTAAGCCGGAAATCCATGATTGTCCGTCCTATCTGCCAAAGATTCCCCTCGCGAGGACGTTGCGCTGAATCTCATCGGAGCCGCCGTAAATCGACATCTTGCGCCAATGAAAGTAAGTGGGCGCCGCTCGAGCCGCCCACTCTGGTGTAACAAAAGGACCATTCCAGCAATCGCCGACGAGCTCCTGGCTTTCGTTGTCAATGAATGGCATGGCAAAGTGGCCCGCAAGCTCCACCAGCAGCTCCGTCGTCGCCTGTTGAATCTCCGCGCCCTTGATTTTCAGCAACGAAGCTGTGGCGTCCGACGAGCCAGTCCTGCCGTTGCCTTCCTCGCCGGCAACGAGGCGCAGCTGCGTCATCTCGAGTGCCTTGAGTTCGACCTCTACCGCGGCTAGTTTCTCGCGAAACCGACGGTTCTCGATCATTGGCCGACCCATACAATACTCCGAAGCTGCAAGCTCCTTAATTCGACGTATGCGGGCCTTCGATACACCGACTCGCGCGATGGTCGCTCGCTCGTTGCTGAGCAGGAATTTTGCATAGTCCCACCCACGATCCTGCTCCCCGACGAGATTCGCAGCGGGAACCCGCACATCATCAAAGAACACTTCGTTTACTTCGTGGTCGCCCTCCATCGTAATGATCGGGCGTACGGTAATGCCCTCTGATTTCATATTCACCAGCAGGAATGAAATTCCGTTCTGCTTCTTCTCCCCACGGGCGGTTCGGACCAGGCAGAACATCCAATCGGCATAGTGCGCCATGGTTGTCCAAATCTTCTGCCCGTTTAGAACGTATTCATCACCATCGCGGCGGGCCGCCGTCTTCAACGCAGCAAGATCGGATCCCGCACCAGGTTCTGAAAACCCTTGGCACCACCAGTCGTCCAGGTTCGCAATTCGCGGGAGAAATTGTCGCTTCTGCTCATCTGAGCCATGAGCAATGAGCACGGGGCCTATCATGTCGACGGCAAAATCGAGCGGGGGAGGGGCTGGAAACGCTTGCATCTCCTCGCGAAAAATGTAGCGCTCTACTGCCGTCCAATTAGTGCCGCCCCACTCCACCGGCCAGTGTGGGACAGCCCATCCCTTGACATTGAGTATCCGTTGCCACCGTACGATGTCCTCCTTCGAGAGGCGACCGTCGTTTAGCATCTTCTCACGAATGTCTCGCGGCACGGAACTCGACAAAAAGGCGCGTACTTCATCGCGAAACGTAAGCTCTCTCGGTGTCAACTGAAGGTACATTGCACGGAAACCTTGGCTCGTGGACATCCCGCCCGCTGTCACTGTTCAGCCGGCCCCAGATTCGGGCAGACCCCAGCAGCGCTCGAAAGTTGCCGAGCAGCCTAGTTTTCGACCCTCATAGATTGCGCGAGATGCTGCCGAACGAGCGGAGACAACGAGCACGGGCGGCTCGTGGCCCTGTCAAACAGAACAACGGCGCATTTGGCCGTCGCGACACAGCGATCCTCCTGAAACATGGCCTGTTCGAGCTCAACGGAGCTGTCGGCAATCTCGCTGACACGGGTGCCGATCTGGACCTCGCCGGGCCACACCGTTTCACCCACGAACTCGATCGCCAGCCGAGAAACCCTGAACAGGCTTTGCACTTCAATTTTGGGAGCGCGGTCGCCGTAGAGCAGCTCAACATAACCTGTCTCGAATAGCATGGCGAACACGGTATTATTTATGTGTCCCAAACGGTCCGTGTCCGCATAACGCAGCTTTTCATCGCTCATCAGGGGATAGCTCTTGCTGTTCGGTTGCTGATCCATTTTGGTGCCCTTTCCCTGTCGTCATATCAATTTCGCTTGTACTCGGCTCGAAACGTTGCGCCATCAACCGGTCGACGCGAGAGGGAGAAGAGCTGCCCGCGCCTCGTCGGGGATAGGCGCGGCCCCCTGCGCGCTCGCATCGACGTAAACCCATACGATTGACGCTGACACGCTGGGATCGTCACCGAGGGCGTCTCCGTCACGATCAATTCGACCGTCGAAGAGCAGGCTACTCTTTCCGACACGAGCTACGGTAACGCTCACATGGAGCAAGTCATCGATTGCGAGAGGGCGGTGAAACGTTAGCTCGACCCGCCGCACGACCCACGCAAAGGCACCAGGCTGCGGCTTAAAGAACCCAAGGACGCCTGAACGTCGAAGCATGTCGTTCGCGGCCGACTCGAAATACGCGACGTAGGTTCCGGTATGCACCAATCCCCGCATATCGATGTCGCGATGGTAGATGCGGAAGCTGCAGTCTGCGATCCGATCTCTAACTTCTTGATCCATGCTATCCTCCAGGCGTTCCAATCAGTTGTTATGCGGAGCGCGAGCGCAGCCGTCACCTTCGTACGCGACCCAAGTCCCTGCATTGTGCAAACATCCAACCAGGAAGCCGAGCACAAGCGTTCGCTGCGCATTCGTCGTCACGCTCGATGCTAGCGTGTTGTCGCAAATCGATCTCGCGGTTTTCGGACGCGATCAATCAATGCCGCCGACATCTATGACCGCCTCGTCATCGTCCCGGCGGCACCTGTAGCTTCAGACAGGGGCAATCCAGATTGCGATGTGCTCTTGTCTGCTCGGCATTAACGACGCCAGCCACAATGAAGCTCGTGAGCAAAGAACGCAGCCGATTGCACGCCACGAACGAGGATCATACGGGGAGAGAAGAATGCAGCACGTGAGCGACGAGCTTGAGTCGAACGTCCGCTACTATTGCCGATCATTTCCGACAGAGTTCTCGCGTGGGCGCGGTTCCTTCATGTGGGATGCGAACGGCCGTCAGTATATCGATCTGTTCTCGGGAGCGGGAGCGCTCAACTATGGGCACAACCCCCAGGAAATCAAACAGCATTTGTTGGATTATCTGGCTGCCGACGGAATCGTGCATGGGCTGGATCTTCGTACGGAAGCGAAGAACAACTTTCTGTCCGACTTCAACACCCTGATCCTCCGTCCGAAGCAACTCGATTATAGGCTGATGTTTCCGGGGCCGACCGGGACGAATGCTGTCGAAGCAGCTTTGAAGCTTGCGCGCAAGGTGACGAGGAGAGCCAACGTTGCGTGCTTCACAAACGGCTTCCATGGCATGTCCCTGGGTGCGCTCGCCGCTACGGGCTCTACACGCAAACGTCGTGGTGCCGGTATTCCTCTTTCCCTCGGCGATCGTTACCCGTACTGCAACTATTTCGGCGCCAAAGTAGATACGATCGATCTGATCTCTACCCTTTTGAGTGATCCCAGCAGTGGTTTCGACCCGCCCGCGGCGTTTATCGTCGAGACCGTTCAGGGCGAAGGAGGCGTGAACGCCGCGGACGACGAGTGGTTGAGACGCCTGGCGGGTATCGCGAGAAAGCACGGCAGTTTGTTGATCGTGGATGATATCCAGGCGGGGTGCGGTCGAACAGGAAACTTCTTGAGTTTTGAGGCGGCAGGCATTTATCCCGACATCGTTTGCCTCTCGAAATCAATCAGCGGCTACGGCCTGCCAATGTCTTTATTGCTGATCAAGCCGAGCCACGATGCGTTCGATCCCGGTGAGCATAACGGAACGTTTCGGGGCCATAACCTTGCGTTCGTCGCGGGCCGAGTGGCGCTCGCATACTGGAGACAACCAGAGTTCTTGCAAGGTCTGGACCGCAACATCGCCATCCTCAACGAGTGGCTTTCGGCGGTCATCGAACGCTTGCCCCCTAGCGCCGCTGAAGCCCGGGGCCGCGGCTTGCTGCGAGGCTTGGCTTTCGCTGATGAGGGCCTGGCGACTGTCGTCGCCAAAAAGGCATTCGAACGCGATGTCATCATCGAGGTAAGTGGTGGTCGGGATCACGTCCTCAAATTCCTGCCGGCGCTCAACATTCCATCAGCGACGCTGACCGAGGCTCTTGGCCGGTTGGAGGAGATTATCGAGCTGGAGTGTCCGGCGAAGGATGGTGTTGCAGAGCCGTTACGGCGGCGGGCGAGCTAGCGTTCGGTCCTTCGCGTCGGCGGCAGAGCCGACGGACTTGGGTAGGAATCAATGCAGCCGCTACTTTTCGACCAACGTCGTGTGTCTGCTGACCGCGGTGGCTGCCCAGAGGAAATTCTCCAGATGACCAGACAACAAACAGACCTCTACGATCTTGTTGGGATCGGGTTCGGTCCGGCAAATATTGGCTTGACCGTCGCTCTCGACGAGATCGGATGGGAAGGGTCCGCATTATTTCTGGAACGTCGCACTACGCCAGACTGGCAACCCGGAATGTTGCTCGACGGTGCCGACATACAGCACAATCCGTTGCGGGATTTCGTTACGCCACGCAACCCTTCAAGCCGATTCAGCTTTCTCAATTTTCTCAAGTCCGAGAACCGTCTCTTTCAGTATCTCAATCTGCCCACAGCCTTTCCGTTACGAAAAGATTATGCAGCCTACGTGAGATGGGTTGCCAATCACTTCACCCATCTCGTGTCATACCAGTCTGACGTGGTGGATGTTTCGCTGGAGGACGTCTCCCAGCAGCGGGCATCGCCCATTGCGGCGCTGCATTTGGCTGACGGCCGTACCATTCGGGCGCGAGCGATATCGTTCGCGCCAGGCCGTACTCCGGCGATCCCAGACGTGTTTTCGCCGCACCTCGGGGATCGTGTCGTTCACTTCACAGACTATCTGCCGGCTCGGGAGCGATGGCGGCGACAGGGGGCAGTTAAGTCGGTCTGCGTCGTCGGCGGCAGCCAAAGTGCGGTTGAGATCACACTCGATCTGGCGAGCGTCACGCCGCAGATCCAGATACTCAACTTGCATCGGGGCTTCGGCTATCAGCTAAAGGATACCAGTCCGTTTACCGAGGAGATTTACTTCCCGGAATTTGTCGATGAGTTCTACCAATATAGCGACTTCAGGCGGCGAGAGCTCTGGGCAGAGTTACGCCGCAGCAACTATGGATCAGCGGATCAGGATGTCATCGATCAACTCTATTGCAAGCTCTACGAGCACGGTCTGGATGGCCAGCATCAAATATCGCTCCGTACAAACTGCAACATCGTCGCGGTAGGCCAGGCGAACAACGGCGCGTTCGATTTGACGCTGGAGGATCGTGGAAGCTTCGGGCGGACCGGTCTGTCGGTCGATGCGGTCGTGCTCGCAACAGGCTTTCGAAACTTCGGCGTGCGCGAAAACGAAGAACGATTTCCGCTTCTCCTGCGACAGGTCGCGGCGACCCTCGATGATCAGCGCGCCGTCCTCTCGTTGTCGCGCGATTATCGAATGATGGATGGCTCCCGTCCGCTGCCGATCTTTATCAATGGGCTATGCGAGTCGAGCCACGGCTTCGGCGATGCCGGCTCATTCAGCCTTCTTTCCCTGCGCTCGCAGATGATTGCCGGCTCGCTCATCGAATACCTTTCTTCGCAGGTCCACCCAGCGGGTTCTCGCCAACTGCCTGCGGCGGTCGCCGTCGGCTAAAAACGGAGCAAGTCCAGTGCCTGAAGAGAATGGTGTAGAGCGGCTCGTGCGCCGTGGCGCGTCCAGCACTTGTACCAACGAGTATAACTGTAGGATCCGTCGCCTGTTTCCCTGGAGGGAGGTCGCGAATACCAAGCGCCCCCTGACCGAATTTGGCTGCATGATCGTCACCCTGGAGCCCGGCAAACAGGTCGATCTGCACGATCACGACGAAGAGGAAACCTTCATTGTGATCGGCGGAAGCGCAACCTTGGAAGTCGACGGCAATACGACCGAGCTCTATCCGACCGACGTGGCCTACATTCCTCGATCCGCCAAGCACTCCCTACGCAACGCCGGGTCGGATCCATTTGTGATGGTGGACATATATTGGGATCTCGGCGGCAGCGGACAGTGAATATTGAACAGAGAAAGGGGAAGAAGCGATGCTTAACAACGATTGGATCGTCACCGTTCCACCGCCTACGCCAAATGGCGGGCTTCATGTGGGTCACCTCAGCGGCCCTTATCTTGCCGCTGATGCATTCGTGAAGCAGCTGAAACTACGCGGGGGGAGTTATGCCTATACGACGTTCAGCGACGTGAACCAGTCGTATGTCCGCGTTACCGCAGAGCGCCGGAAGGTGCAGCCGTCGGAGCTTGCGCAACAATGCTCGGCCGATATTCACGAGACCATGGCCTTGTATCAAGTCGAAGTGAGCGAGTTCGCGATACCAAATGCCGCTGAATGCGAACAGGTGCGCCAGTTCTTTCTCGAGCTCTACCGCCGGGGCATCCTCGTACGAAAGGAGTTTCCGACGTTCTTCTCACCCGACCGCGGCATGGCTTTGGACGAGGCGGGAGTCTCCGGCTACTGCCCGAAGTGCCTTGACGAATGCAAATGTGGCATCTGCGAGTCGTGCGGCTTCTTATGCGATCCCAACAGCCTCATCGCGCCGCGCGATACGGTGACGGGCAGCCGTCGGTTGCAGGTGCGGATGGTGCCCCTACTCGTATTCGAGATGGAGCGATTTCGCGAAAAAATTCGCGAGTTCTACCGAGGTAACGGGCGATACCGCCCCCGTTACGGATGGCTTGTGGCCGATGCGCTTGCTGCGCGGCTGCCTGATTTTCCCGTCACGGTCGAAGGCAGTTGGGGCATTCCGATACAACATGACGAATTCCCCGGTCAAGTCATCAACGCCTGGCCAGAACTGGTCGTCCATCAGTTGCTGGATCACAAGCGTCGTTCGCGAGACGGATATCCCACACCAAAGGTGGTGAACTTCCTGGGATTCGACAACACCTATTTCTACGCAATCGTTCACGCCGCGCTGCTCATCGCCAGCGGAGAGCAGGACTGGCTGCCATCCGGGTCCATCACAAACGAGTTCTACAACCTCGACCACAGCAAGTTCTCAACGAGTCGAAACCACGTCATTTGGGCGCGCGATCTTGCAACCCGTCATTCGACTGACTGCATCAGGTTTCACACCCTGCTCAATTCTCCCGGATTCGAGCGAGCGAATTTCAACGAAGCCGAGATGGTCACGCAGACTGACGCAGCACTGTCACAACCTTGGCTTGAGGTCCACCAAGCGTACGACAGGCTCTCGGCAGGCGCTGACCGAAATGCCGCGGTCTCCACCGAAGTACGTCACGCCGCGTCGGCGGCGGTCACCCGAATTCTTGACAGTCTTTCACTGGACCGCTTCCACCTACGGCAAGCAGCCGAAGATCTCCTGCATTTCCTCGGGTATATTCGGGCAGAGCTTTGTGCGCCGGGTTCCAGTGCAAGTGATCTTGCTTTCGCGCTGAAGGCGTTTGCTCAAGCCGCCTTCCCTCTGATGCCAATCGACGCTCAACGACTTTTCTGGGCGCTCACGGGCAAGGATTTAAATCTGTTGGATATGGCTCCCGAGAGCCACCCGAGACCAATCCCCGATGGGTTGTTCCAAGTACGAGAGGACGTGGAGTCAGCCTATCCCAGGACGGAGGCTCGCTACGCCGCCGGCGCGTAGGGTCCGCGCCGGACAGTTGGCACGAATGAAAACGGAGAGGGCAGTGACATTCGATTTGGAAGGCGTCGCCACCACGGCGCATGAGCCAACCGAAACGCAAGCGGTCGCCGCTCCTCTCCTCGCCATCTGCGGCACTGCTGGTCCGCACGCGGCAGACCTCCGAGTCGCTATCGAGCTAGGGCTCAGCGATGAAGGCACGTCAGCCCGCACCTTTTACTACAACGACCAGCGCTCCGGGAGGCGTGCCCAGGAAGTCGCAAGTGAAATCGCTGCCAGCGGGACTAAATACGTTGTTGGCCACTTCAGCACACCAGCTGCGCTTGCTGCCAGTCGTATCTATGGCGATCGGGGGATAGTCTTTCTGGCGCCAGGAACATCCGCACCCGACCTTTGCACGTCAGTATCGACAACGACCGTACAGCTATTCGGAACCGACGACGAGCAGTTGGAGTGCCTCGCGCGGGCGGCGATTGAGCTCGGCCGATCAATCCTACTGCTCAGCCAGACAGGCACCTATGGAGCTCGCCTGGCAGCGGGCCTCGTGCCGCGGCTTGCACCATGTTGCCGAAAGCTCACCGCCTTGTACTTCAATGAAGAACCGCCCGGCAGGCTACCCGTGGCTGTCGAGGCGCGTGATGTGTTGTTGATCCTCGGACCTCACGACTTTGCTGCGCGACTGTTTACCGGCGCTCTTAGTGCCGTCGCGCTCGGTGAGATCCTAATGTCCGACGACTGCTTCACGCCTTCTCTTTTCCGGGAGAGTGACCTTGCCTCCCGCTGCTCGGTCGCTTTCCTTGAGAAGCAGTCCGGTATGCTCATAGATCGGCAGGTCACCGAGTTGCGTCACCGAGCGCGGCGCCTGCTCGGAAGATCAGCCGGCCCCTACTTCGAGACCAGCTATCTTGCTGCCCGCGCGCTCGCCGTCGCTTGGCGGGAAGTCGGGTCTGATGATCCCTTGGCGGTCCTAAGATACATCCTTGGGAATGCCTGGCAGTCGCCCTTTGGACTGCTCAGCTTTTCTGAGAATCGGCGACTGAAAGGCTATCGTTGGAAGATGATTCCAGCGCGCGCAATCGCTGAGCGATAAGTCTGCCTCGCAACAGACTCCTTTGACTTAGCCGATCGAGGGTGGTGTTGGCATTCGACACACACCAAGCAACAAAATTCAGCCGGATTCAAATTCGCGCGTGGGATGCGGTATCATAAAGTGACAACCGGCGGTCACATTTGGCTCGTAAGTATAAGCCGGGTGGTGGCGATACACGCGCTTGCAGGTCGGCGACACAAAACGTCGGCGATCAAACGAGTGATATTGGCGTCGAGGTGCGGGAATGAGCTTGAGCATTTCGTCTGCCCTAGAAGATATCTGGGACATGATCCCGTTGGAAAGTACGGTCGACGAGCTTCGCGGTGTCGCAGTCAAAATCACAAGAGACCTAGGTTTCCAATGGTTCGCTTATTTGCGCATAAGCGGGGGCAACCCTGAACTTATTTCGTCCTATCCAGATGCGCTCGCGCAACTTTACGTCAAGGATAGGCTCAGTGATGCGGATCCGATTGTCCGACATGCCCGTATCGCGCGCATGCCATTCTTCTGGGGCGATTCGGATGAAGCCACGTGCCGACTGACTCCTGACGATCGGTTTACACAGGAAGCTGCTCGGCACGGAATTCGGAACGGACTCGCGATCCCGGTCTATGTTGGATACAGCAAATTCGCTGCCATGATCTTTGCCGAAAAAACTGCCGACCGACCGACACAATCCGAAATCCAAACCGCGCTTGCAGCGATTCATCTGACCGCATTCCAACTTCATGCACGGTTCGCAATGAGTCCAAGCAGGCAGAACTTGGCTACAGCACGTCTGCTAACCTTTAGGCAGCGGCAGTGCCTGACATGGTCGGCTCGGGGAAAGACGATGTCAGAGACTGGGACCATATTGGGAATATCGGAGCGCACGGTATTGTATCATCTCCAGGATGCCCGATCGCGCTTGGGTGCGCAGACCATCACCCAGGCTGTCGTTGAAGCGATGCGGTTTAACCAAATTTCCGACGTATAACGTTCCATCGCATGCCAGAGTCCCCATATCTCAACGCGCGCCATGCGGCACGCTTTCTAAAGCACAGTGCTGACGCCTGCGTCAGCCTGCATTGAGACAATATCCCGCGCAAAAATGCCTAAGATCATGCAGCATTGGCTCGCGCCATTCTCGCGGGCAGGCGACCGCCGCCGACGACGTACACGCCGGCGGAAATTATGGCGATGGATACCCAGTCTGCCAAAGAGGGCCATTCACCGAGCGTAGGGATCGAAAGTATCGCGGTGACCACGGGCGTCAGAGCGACAAACGCAGCTGCGCGGGTAGCGCCAAGAATCCTGACGGTTCGGCCGTACAGTAGGAGCGCAACGATAGCCGTTAGCAGGCCCTGCACAACTGCTTGGAGCGTCAGTTCTGTCGCCGGCGCCGAGAAGACCCTTAATCCGTTGAAGTACAGATAGGGAGGCAGATAGAGGGCCATTGACAGGACCGCTGCAATGGCGGCGGCGTGCAAGCCATCCAGCTGCGCCTTGCGCATCGCGATCGTGTAGCCGCCCCAGACGAATGCGGCTGCGAGGAACAGCGTCTGGCCGAGGTTCTGCTGAGTTCCGACGGTGCCGCCGTTCCCGAATACGAGGCAGAGCGCCCCAAGGACGATTAGAGACAACCCAATCGTCTTGGACGGGGATGGCGTCTCGCCGAGAAAAACGATCGCAAGCGCCGCAACCATTAGAGGAGTTCCGCCGGGATAAAGTGCGCCCGCTTGAGCGGCCGGGGCGAACAACAGCCCCGCATTGACAAGCAGAACGCAGGGAGCTCCGCATCCGATGACGATCGCGGCCAAGCCGGCCCAGCCGAGCCTCTCAAGAACTAGTCCTTTGCGGATCAGGTACGGCAGCAGGACGGCCCCGGCCACCGCAAATCGGATCGCGACGATGTCCCACGGGCTCAGGTGTGCCCTCACGCCAAAACGGGACGCGATAATAAATGCAGACCAGATAAAGACTGCTGCCAGGCCACACAGAACCCCAAAGGCGGTCTCCGATCGCATGAGGCGCTTGATCTCCTGTCAGAACCGTCGGTTTGCCCTCTCCCTCTCTTAACGGCAGGCACCGGGTACTTCTGGCGGTTTTCGGACGTGGTCATACCCGCAGCTCAAGAGATTGCCTTATCAGATCGGCCGATCGTTGCTGTGTGGCGGCCTGGCCCTTGACCTCGCGCGAAGTCGGGGCTGTCGCCGAATCCACTATTCGGCGCATGTAGCAAAGATACCATTCCACGCGAGCCGCTTATTGGACAATGAGGAGCTTGCTCTGCAGTGTAATGTCGTCAAAGAGAATGTGCGGCGTGATCGCGGTCCAGGCGCTGATCGGCAACACGATTGCGCTCGAAGCCAAGATCAATCGCGCCACTCATCCGCGACCAAGAAGAGAATGATCTACCACCTGCCGCAGTAGGCTTCATCAGGAGGCAACAATCAAACGTCATGCAAGCCTGTCCGAAGTCGCGAGAGGGCATGACCGAGCCGTTCGCCTTCCAGCCCAAAACAAATCCGGATATGCCCCTCGCCAGCGGGACCGAAGGCGCTCCCCGGGGCAACGGCAACGCCATGCTTCTCGACCAACTTCAGGGCGAGTTCGAGGCTGTTTTGAATGCCATCGACGCGAATGAAGGCGAAGAAGCTCCCATCGGGAACGGAGTAACTTATTCGATCCAGTCCCGCGAACGCTTCTGCCGTTAGCGACCGGCCCGTCGTACAATGCTTGACAAACTCGCGCGCGAAGCGGTGGTCGGTGATTGCTGCCAACGCGCCGCGCTGGGAGAATGGAGCCACCCCAGAATGGATCACCTCTACTACGTTCGAGACGGGATCTCGAAGGCCCTTCGGCAATACCAGCCAACCCACGCGCCACCCCGTCATCGCCCAAGTCTTGCTAAAACTATTACAAACAACGACGCGGTCATCACCCGAGATGATATCCAGAAGTGATGGCGCCGCACGTGCGCCGGAATAGATCAGACGCGAATAGACCTCGTCGGAAATCAGCCACACACCGTGGCGCCGGCAAAGTGCAAGGATGTCCTCGAGCTCCTCACGCGAAGCCGTCCATCCGGTAGGATTGTTTGGCGAGTTCAAGATGAATGCACGGTGCCCGGGCAAGGCCGAGGAAAGCTCATCCATATCCAGTGCAAATTTGCCAGACTCGTACCCACGAAGTGCGATTTGCGTCACCTCTGTTTGCCGCAGTCGAGCTGCATTCAGGATATTCGGCCATACCGGGCTATGCACAAGGACGCGATCACCGGCGCGGGCTGTAACCGCCAACGCAACGGATATTGCCGCCATTCCTGAAGCAACGACTTGTATCTGCCCTTCCGATACCGGGAGCGCGTGAAGATCGGTCAAGTACGAGGCTATTGCTTCGCGAAGTTCAGGGAGGCCGCGGACATCGGGGTATCGGGTGTCCCCCTCGTCGAGCGCACGTTTGAGCGCCACCCGGGCGGATGCGGGACTGCTGACGTCGCTCTCACCAAAACAAAGAAACGCGACGTCACGATACATTGCCGAGGCTCTGGCAACCTGTATGATTTGTGATCCAGGCACTGAAACGATATCCAGCATCGAAATCTCCGGTCGTGGTTATCGCAGCAATTTTGTGATCACCGGGGGCGCGCCTGGTCTGCGGCAGGCGCGGAGCCGTGGTTGTCCGAAGTCGCACAGATCGACGCTCTACGATGCCTCGAGGGCTTGCCGAAGGTCGGCTATGATCGTCTCTGGATCCTCGATACCGACGGAAAGCCGAAGTAAGCCGTCCGTGATCTCGTGTGCCTCCCTCTGCTCTCTGGGCACCTTGACGTGAGTCATGGATGCGGGATGCTGTATCAAGGTGTCCATCGCGCCCAGCGTCGCCGTGACCGTGCAGCGCCGTACGTTTCTCAGGACGCGTACCGCAGCTTCGAGCCCTCCGGCCACCTCGACGCTGAGGACGCCACCGAATGCCCGCATTTGACGCGCGGCGATCTTGTGGTCGGGATGTCCCTCCAGACCAAGATACCGCACCCGACGTATCACGTCGTGGCCCTCCAGGGCCTTGGCGATGCGCATGGCGTTGTTGCAATGTCGCTCCATGCGCAGGGGAAGCGTCTTGAGCCCCATGTTGAGCAACCACGCATCAAAGGAGCCGGCGCAGCCGCCAAGCAACTTGCGCATCTTCCATACTTCCGTCTTGACGAACGCTCCGTCGCGGCCGATGACGACGCCCGTGAGGGAGTTCGAGTGGCCATTGAGGAATTTCGTCGCGGAATGAACGACGAAGTCTGCACCATGCGCAAACGGTTGCTGGAGATAAGGCGTCCCCAAAGTGCCATCTACCGCGCATTTTGCGCCGTACTTGTGTGCAGTCTGAGCCAGTTGCGCAATGTCGTAACATCGTGCCGTCGCATTTGTCGGCGTCTCGAGGTAAATGAGACGAACCGGAGAATGCGCCCGGAGCTGCTTTTCGACCCATTCCATGTCATGTAAGTCGCCGTAGATGATCCGGACGCCAATCGGCGCGAGCATGGCGTCCAGGAATTCGGTTGTGGTCCCGTAGATGTTTCCCTGCGTCACGATGTGATCACCGGGCTTGAGGCCCAACGACAGAAACAGGGACGAGACAGCGGCCATTCCCGAACTGAATAAAACGGCTTCAAGTTGCAACGGCTTCCCATTTTCGGAGAGACCATGGCTTTCGAGAGCTGCGATCTTCTGTTCAACAAGCGCGGAATTCGGCGTTCCCCAGCGATTGTAGAGATGCGGCCGCTCCTTCAACTCGGCGAATATTTCCATCGCTTCTTCGGCGGGTGGATAGACAAATGTCGATGTCGCATAGATCGGCTGCACATGAGGGGTTGTCCGACTCCCCGGCGTCTGATCCACGCAACATATTGATTGAAAGTCGCTCTGCGTTTCGGCTTGCATCTAGCTGTTCCTCCTCACGCTCGCCGTCCCGCCTGACGCCCGTGTTCGACAATTCTCATGTAGGATCGCTCAATAACGGTGCCCCGAGACAACCCAAATCTAGCGCAACTGACGCGCGAACTGGCCCTGTTGGATTGTACAGGTAGGCAGCAAGCGGATGTGCTGCGAGAACGATGAGAAGAGCATCTGAACGCTCTCGGGTCGGTGTCGCAGTTCGCTAGCAAAGGCCCGTGCATGGGAACGGATACACCGGAGGTCGAGATGGACGCCGCGCCTGATCAAGAGCGAGTGGATCTAGTTTGCGTGGGCTTCGGCCCCTCCGGCATAGCGGTTGCCGCCGCGATCGAAGAGTGCGGAGACGATGCTCGTGCCGTCCGGCTATCGTCAAGATTCTTCGAGGCAAGAACATCCAGTGCATGGCATCCGAATTTCATTTTGGCTGGCAGTGACATAAACCATCACTTCTTGCGCGATCTCGCGACACCGCGCGATCCCCGCAGTCGCTACACTTTCGTGAATTATTTGAAGGCCAGAGGACGACTGTATGACTTTGGCCGATTAGGCCGGGCCCCGAGCCGTCAGGAATGGTCAGACTACGTCCAGTGGGTGGCGGCACAGCTGGCGACATACGCCAGCTATGACGACCCCATCCGAGACGTGAACCCGCGGTTTGAGGGCGACGAGCTGGTCGAGCTCACAATCGGCGCCCGGTCCGGACGAGTTTCGACAACCAACCTGGTTGTGTCGGTCGGTGCCGAGCCGACGATCCCAGAGCCGTTTAGAGCGCTTCTCGGAGATCGCGTGTTTCATACGTCCGAGTACGAACGGCGCGTCGTTCGCCTACCGCAAACGGTTAGATCGATCGTGGTCATTGGCGCTGGCCAGAGCGCAGGCGAAGCGATCCTCGATTTGCGCCGGCGGTTCCCAAACGCATCGATAGCTGGCCTTCAGCGGTCTTCGGGTTTCAAGCTCTACGACCTCAGCCAATTCAGCAATGGGGTCTATTGTCCGCCGGAAACAGACTACTTCTTTGGCTTGCCGCCAGAGCGAAAAGCCGCCGCGTTCGCCGAGACATTGCGGACCAACTATTCGGGTCTCGACGCCGAGATCTGCTCCGCTCTGTACCAGCAAATCTACGAGGATGCCGTCGCTCAGACGCCGCGTATCACGTTGCTCACGAGACGGGCCGTTTCTCAAGTGCACAGGACGCAACGCGGCATAGATCTATCGGTGAAAGAAGTGAATAGCGATGCTGCCGACGTGATATCCGGCGAGGTAGTCGTCTTGGCGACCGGTTTTCACGTGAATCCTCTGCCGGGCTTCCTCCAGAATGTTCGCTCGTTGATCCGAACGAATGATTGCGGACAGCCCGTCGTGAATCGAGACTACAGCCTCGCGTTGACCGAGCCGTCACGCGCGCGCATCTATCTGAACGGGCTTTGCGAGCACTCGCACGGTATCGGCGATGGCCAGAGTTTCAGCATGGTCGCGCTTCGAGCCGAGGCAATCGTTAATTCCGTCCTCAGCGGATCGCAAGCATCCGAAGTGCAGCCCGTTCGTGCAGGCACACCAAGGCTCATTTCTCTCTAATCGAGCCGCGCCGCCTAAAAGCCGACGTGCGGCGGGTCGGCGAGCGAAACGCTGACCGTGCTTCGCGAGTGGGCTAATGACATGGAGCTATTCAATGGAACAACCCGAATACGCGGTCTATGGCCATCACGACTCCGGGCACTCGTACAAGGTCTGCCTCTTCCTCGAGCTGGCGCGGCTCCGCTATCAGTACAGGATGATTGACGTCTTTGCGGAGCCGTCGAGCCGTCCCACCGAATTCCGGCACGTCAGCCGATACGGTGAGGTGCCGGTATTGGTTCATGACGGCTTGTGCATTAGCCAGTCGAACGCAATCTTGTCCTATTTGGCCGAGCAAACGGGCTCGTTCGGCGGGACGGACCGGAGGAGCCGCGCTGCGATCAACGAATGGTTATTTTGGGAGATGAGCCGATTGAACCTTGGCGTTGCCAACTTGCGATTTGCCCTGCGGTTTGAGACCAATCCTCCGTCCGACGTTGTATCGCTCTACAGGCGACGGGCAGAGGATGCGTTGGGGCGGCTCAATGCGCACTTGGAAGGCGCTAAATTCATTGTTGGCTCCTCCCTGACGATTGCCGACATATCCTGCTCGGGCTACCTGTTTTGGGCGGATCAGGCGAAACTGGACCTCTCGAAGTACGCCAACGTCGCGCGTTGGTTGGCCGATATCCGGAGGCTCGATCGCTGGCAGCCACCTGAAGCGATACTGACGTCGATCCCGGCTGAAGCCGGAGCTCGAGCGGATGCAGTATAAGAAATTTGTCCAGGGTGCGACACGTGCTCCGCTGTGGTGGACGGGACGGCCGCGCACCGCGCAGATGGATTGCGACCTTCCCGACAACGCTGATGTCATCGTGGTCGGGTCAGGCTATACGGGCCTGGTCGCGGCGATAACGCTGGCCCGGCGGGGGCGCCATGTGCTCGTGCTGGAAGCGCGACAAATTGGATTTGGCGCCAGTTCACGTAACTCCGGCATGCTTGGACCGAGCTTTCCGAAACGCGGCTTGCCTGGACTCATCAGAGCCTATGGGAACATGGCGGCCCAGGCTCTCATGGATGAGAGTTTGAATGCCCTGACGTATACGAGACGATTCATTGAGGATGAAGGAATTGAATGTGGCCTTGCCGAGGTAGGCCGCCTCGTAGCCGCTCTGAGGCCGAAAGACTACGACGACCTGGGACATCATGCTGCAGTTCTCAAAGAGCGCTTTGGCATAGCCGCGCGCATGATACCCCGTGCCGAACAGCGCTCTGAGATCGGAAGCGACCTCTATTGCGGGGGCATGCTCCTCGAGCGCGATAGCTCTCTCAACCCGGCATTATATCATGACGGATTGGTGTCTGTTGCTCTAAAATCCGGCGTATCCCTCGTGCCAGATACGGCTGTGCTTGATATCGCCGCTACGGGCGCCACGCACCGCGTCACCACGTCTCGTGGGCAAATTCGATCCAGGAATGTTATTATCGCAACGAATGGCTACACCGGCAACGTGAGCCAATATCTTCGTCGGCGTATCGTGCCGATCGGCAGCGCCTTGATTGCCACAGAACCGCTTCCAAACGACCAAATGCGACGTTTGATGCCGGGGCAGCGGCTCGTAGAAGAGAAGCGCCGCGTGCTCTATTACTATCGAACGTCACCCGATGGAGCGCGTCTCATTTTTGGCGGTCGTGCCGTAAGTCCAGGAGACGGGGCTATCGCGAATAGCCTTGATCTCTACGCCGCCATGCTCCGGGTATTTCCAGAGTTGGCTGGTGTGAGAGCAGAATTCGCGTGGTCGGGCCTCATAGCGTATACCTTCGACCTGCTGCCCCACCTTGGAGAGGTGGCAGGCGTTCACTATGCCCTGGGCTGTTGCGGTTCGGGGATAGGTCGGTCCACATGGCTCGGCCACAAGATTGCACTGAAGGTTCTGCAAGATCCTGAGGGCCGAACGGCCTACGACAATCTCGAATTCCAGACGCGTCCCCTCTACTATGGCGATCCTTGGTTTCTCCGCCCGGTCGTCGCGTGGCAGCGCCTTCGCGACGCGGTAGGCATCTAGGGATCGGGAAGCCTCGACGGCCCGGACGTACGATAGGCGGCGGGATGAGCTCGCCATTTTGATAGAGTAAAACGGTTGCTACTGACCCGCGGCGATCCTCTGGGCTGCGATGTCGCGCAGCTTCGTGCGTTGCACCTTAGTGCCATTCGGTCCCGATGTTACCGGGAACGCGTCGATGCAGACAAATGATCGCGGTACTTTGAATTTGGCCAGCCTTTGATTGCAAAATTCTTGCAGCGCGGTGGCGCTGAAGCTCTCATTGGGCCGCAGCGTTACGAACGCGACCGCGATCGTGCCGGATGGTCCGGCCACATCGACCACCTGGCACGCGTCAACCGACCGGTGCTGCTGAACATAAGACTCTATCTCGGCCGGCGCGACGAGATATCCCCCCAAGCGAAGAACGTCTCGCATTCGCCCCATAAATACGACGCTGTCGCCAGGCAATACCCGAGCAAGGTCGCCGGTACGGAAAAAGCCATCCGGCGAAAACGCCTGCTCAGTTGCACGCTCATCGCCAAAATATCTAAGCATTAGGCTGGGCCCTTTCACCTCGAGCTCCCCTGGAGTGTCTAGTCCGACCAATTTCCCCGTCGAGCTGTCGCGGACGCGAACCTGAGCGGTGGGCGCTACCAAAAGGCCACCAGCCATGGCTCTTCCAGGTAACTCGGCCCGTATCGGCTGATGCGTGAAAATCGCCTGCATCTCGCTTGATCCATAGATGCCAACGAGACGTACTCCCCTTTGCGAGAGCTGCAATGGAAGATCCGATAGCTCAGGAGAAAAGCTTCCAAAAGCAGCACACTGAAGGGAGGGAAACGGAATTTGCTCTGTCGATTCTGCAAAGAGACGTGCCAGCATTTCATCAGACGCGCATAGAGTCGCTACCTTGTTTGCCCGAATAAGTTCTACTGCGCCTTTTGCGTCGAAGCTCGCCTGCATTACTAAACAGGAACCCGATGCCAAGGCAGCCATTGCCTGAACGAACCCAAAGATTCCGCATAGCGGCAAACACAACAGTTGGACGCTGTCGGGTGAATAAGCCGCGGCCTTGGCAACCCAGTTTGCATGTGTAACGATCGCCTGTTGGCTATGAAGGACGAATTTTGGAACGCTCGTCGTGCCGGACGTCGTGAAGATGTTGGAGCCAAGGGCTGAACTGCCCAAGTCGGAGGCGACCGGGATCGCTTTTGCAAGCTCGGTGTAAGGTACTGCGCGCTTGGCTAAGCGCTCGCGGACCAGATGTGCATCGTCCTCACCGTAGAGCACCACTGTTTCGAGGGGCTCTAACAGATTGGGATCGATTTCGTCCAGCATGCCGACAAAATCGAGGCCTCTGAAGCGGGGCCATATCACGAGCAATTTTGAGCCGGATCGCGCGATAATGTCTCCCACTTCGTGACTGCGAAATCGCGGATTGATAGCCACGAGGATTGCCCCAAGCATTGCCGACGCGAAGTGAAGCGCTAGCCACGCTGGCGCATTGGGCATCCAGATGGCGATCCGGTCACCGGATCGTATGCCGAGCGCGGATAAGCCGTTTGCGACGCAGGCACTCTCGTGCAGCAAGTCGGCGAAACTCAGCGTCCGAGCATTCCAAACGACGGCAGGCCGTGCAGCGTACGCTTCCGCCGCTCGCATAAGAAACTTACCCAAAGTCGCAGGATCAGGATCGCGTTCGTTCGAGGAGGCGGCTCCGATCATAACGCAATCTCCATAGCCGACTGTCGTCAACATCGGATGGTGCGTGCCAATCGTAAGTATGCGTCACGCGCCGGAACTCTCAGAGCAGCCATCCCAACGTGAGCATACGATAGCCGCGTCGCTCTCTTGCTGCTCGCGAGATTCGGACCTCAATGTGGATTCTGAAACTACTCAGCTCGGCAGAGCAATGTGATTGAGAGCAACGAGTTTGATGACGTAAGCTCACAGCGAGCGCCACGATTCGGCTCGTACTTCATGAAGTGCACGCATCCTGGAGCGGTTAAAGCGATAAGCGTTCCCAGAACGCGTCGCCACGAGCTCAAGATGGTGCGGTTTGCTGAAACACAAGTGGTGTTTCGTGCAAGCCTGCAGCCGTTCGTTAAGATGCCGCGAGGTTCGCCGTCGCGGCGACCGGAGATCGAAAAGGCTGCCGCTCTCCCTCGGCGGCGTTCTGCGCGTACCACAGATACTGCGCAGCGTAGGCGCGCCACGGTCGCCATGCTTCCATATGGGTGGACAATTCGTGAATCGGAACGTGCTCTCGGCCAAGCAATCGTACAAACTCATCGATCGCTGGCGGAAATGCATCCGGCTCGCGAAACTGCCGCATGGCGATGTATTGCGCTATCGCGTCACCAATTTCCGGGATTTCGCGAAGCTGGGCAATCATGTCTTCGAGGCTTTGCCCTGTCCTAAACGGATCCCTGCTGCTCGATGCCATACGCGCCAGTGCTGCAATTGCCGTCGCCTTGGCGCCGGGGATGCCGAGTTCCGTGAGGTCGGCCATCGCAAGTGTCTTTGGACGCGGGAATGTTCGCCTGAGGCTATCTTTCCCCGATCCTGTCACCGTCAGCGAAGCCCCATAGGTGCTCACGACGTTCCTGATGCTGGCCCTCGCCTGCGAACCCGTATCCCCGTCGCTGAGGATCGTCCTAACCGCGAACTCGAACCCATCCCATGCGCCCGAGACCCGCAATCCGGGCCACGCGGCCACGAGAGGCGCAAGCAACGGGTCTTGCGCGAGGTGACGCGCTATCGGTTCGGGGTCGGCAGAAAGGTCGAAGACGCGCCGTAGCCGCGAGAGGATAGCCGGCAGCGTCGCAAGCCGCGGGAATTGCACGACGGCTTCCAACGCGTGGTCGCCCGATGGCCGAACAGTGATAGACCCTATCGCTCCATCCAGGTCGATGGTGCGGCAGTAGGCAAACCCATCAACCAGTTCGACCTCGGGAATGGCGAAGGTCTGCAGATAGCAGAGAATAGCGGCCCAATCATATGGCGGCCGATAACTGAGACGGAGCGTGATTTCGGTGGAAGGCGTAGCCGCCGATGCTGGCGGTTTGGTACGGCGCAGAGAATTAGGAGGACGTCCGTAGAGGCGCTGAAAGACCTCGTTAAATTGGCGCACGCTCCCGAACCCGGCAGCCAAGGCCACGTCCGTCATCGAAAGCTGCGTGTCATGAATGAGCTGCTTCGCAAGTAAGACTCTATGCGTTTGCGCGACTGTGATCGGCGACGCTCCCAGGTGCTTGTCGAAGAGCCGACGAAGCTGGCGCTCTCCAACTCCCAGCCGGCTGGCAAGATCGCTCATGCTTGCGGAGTCGAGCGCGCCTGCTTCAATCAGCGACAGGGCGCGCGAGACAGTGTTCGCAGTTCCCCGCCAGGCGCCGAAGTCTGGTGCGGTTTCAGGGCGACACCGTAAGCACGGACGGAATTTGGCTTCCTGAGCCTCCGCCGCCGAACGGAAAAACATAACGTTTTCGATCTTGGGGGTTCGCGCGGGACAGATCGGCCGGCAATATATGCCGGTGGTCCGCACTCCGATAAACAGCCGACCGTCAAACCGGACGTCCCTCGTCGCGAGTGCACGGTAGGATGCGGCGTGATCAAGATCCATAATTCCGCATTTATTGCACGGAACACGCATCTCGTCTCGCTGTTTTCGGACACGATCAAAAATGGCAAAGACAAAGCTCGCCTGACTGACAATCTCGGAAGACAGTGCTCCGTCGGGCGCCCGGTCGCGCTGTTCCATAGGCTTCCGAGTTGAAGGCTTGAAGAAGTTCCCGCGCCTTCCTGTTAAGTGCCAATCGCGCGTGATCCTAGCGACTGGGAATGGAAGCTCCTGCGCCTAGCTTCGGCGGAGAGCATCAGAGACCAAGTTCGTTCCCACACAGTCTCGTGAAACCAACCTTGGTGAAGGGCCAAAGCGACGGCTTCCAAGAAATCCGCGAGATTGCCCGCAACAAAACTGAAGAAGTAGCCGCCGTCTGGTCCCGATGAATTAGCGTCGGTGATCGGAAGTGTAATAGACCAGCTATCGATAGCTCATCGCCTCGCGAAGTCGGAAATGCTGCTCAATCGGCTGTCGCGGTGTCGCCTGCAGATCTCCCCTCGACAATGGTGGCCAACTCTGGGAACGGTTGTGCAGTTCGCACAGTCAGCTTATCATCGGCAACCTACAGAGGGGTTGCTCAATGAGCGCACACGACCGGAATCGCGCAGTGGACCCCGACGCTTGGGGCCTCCTTTCCGATCACACAGTGCGCAGGTTTGCCATAGTCGGTGCTGTTGGACTGCTGGGCTGCATCATCGCTCGGGCACCGACCATCCTTGGAAAATTTAGCGCCCCAGGCACAGGGATAGAGCTGAACCTGAATGCCGGATACGTCCTCATTTTTGGGCCGTCTTTGCTGCTGTTGGGGATTCTCTGGGCTTCATCCGGCGCTGGTCGGCGAGCGGGTCGCCCCGCGAACGCGGACCTCTCGTCCACTGTCATCATGCTGTTGCCCGCGTTGTCAGCAGCCTTCATCGCCTTGCAATTCTTCCTCCTGCTCGCCCCCAAAGGCGAATGTTTGACCTTCGATAGGTGGCGCTACCTCGTCGACTTCACCCTGCGTGCTTTTCAACCCGAATATTGCATGGGCGTGTCAGACGAGACGCAGCGTTCACTACCGTGGCTGCTGAATCCTCCGATGGTTCAGGGCTGGCTCCAGCTATGCGTTCCGATCGCCGGAGCCGCGATAACCGCCTGGACCTTACGAAAATGGCGCATGCGCAGGGCCTAATGTATCGCCGGAATGGTGATCTCCCGCACCACGAGATCTGCCTTTCCATCAAATCCGGCGACCACGGTCAGCGTTTTCTCTTCGAGCTGAATGCCGCGAAGCCCAACGGCTCCCTGATTGAGGCTCAGGGCAACGTTCTGCTTGGCGGCAGCAGCGCTCAGCTGCGTCAGCTTCGCGCGCAGCTCCGATATCTTCGGCCTTAGATCATAGTTCGCCTTCTGCTCGATCAGGGTCTTGATCGGGCCGTTCAGCACACTCGCCACCGTCGACCATAATGCATTGTCGGTGACGGCTGTGAACGAAACGTCCTTGAATGAAACGATCTGTTGCTCCGTATCGAGACTCGGTGTGGCCAACAGATAAACGGTACCCTTGGTATCCAGGATATGGTGACCCGTCGAAGCGGCGAACCCTAGGACGACGGCCAGTTTACCCGCCGAGGGATAAAGCTGAACATCTCTGATATTGAGCTTCACATGTCCGGCTGGTGTCTCTGCCTCGAAGTCGCGGCCCATCAGGTAATCTCCGACAGCCTTGCTCGCGTCCCCATAGCCGATCTTCACCGGCAAGACGATCGTGATCTTGTCGGTTGCAGCGGGAATGCGCGTCAGATTCGGCAAGTCGCCCGCTTGATTGCTTTCGAGAGGAGCGGTGCCGGCTTCCGTCTTTCCGGTGAGTGACAGGGCAAGGCTGAGATCGGACGGCCCATAGCTTACGCCCGAAAAGCCGGCTCCCGCGGGCGTGAAGTTCACGTAGGCCGCTGTTCCCTGAACGCCGGGAATGGAGACCGGGAAGGAATAGGGATGCCATACGTCCTTCACGGCGTTGGTGACCGAAGAACAGCTCAGGCTCGACTGAAGCTTTGCCACCGCGCTATTGAGCTGATCCTTCAGCTTGTCGCCGACCTGTCCTTCAATCCCAAGCCAAATGTTGTGAATGATCTCCAATTGCGCCCTGTCGGTCCATCTGTAGGCGGCCGAAGCCTGCAGTTTCGGACACCACTTTTCATCGACATCAAGCGCAATGTCAGCGCTCGCTTCTATGCCGCCTCTGAAATTCTTCTTGTCGAGTGCAAGCGCCTTCGCCACATCGCCCGAAAACCCAGCTTGCCCCGTAACCGTCACGTTCGTAACCACGTGAACCTTGTTAATTCCCGCGGAAATCGTCACCGGACTCGTACGATCCACCTGCACGTTGTAGTCCACATCCTGGCAGACCTTGCGAACCTGATTGACCGTCACGACTCGCGTGACAAAGCTTACAGCGCCACCCACGAATCGGCCGACATCGCCGCCGATCCTCTGCTGAATTGTGTGCTGAACTGCTTCCGTCAGATCCGCACAGACCTGTTGACGGCCGCTCGTGCTGAACGTCTTCGGGAGGGCCGAGCTCAAGGCATTTGTAAGCGCCTGATAGGAAATCGAAGCGCTCGCTCCGATCGAGGACGTTTCAGTTAGGGCCGGCGGCGCACTCGCGGAGTGCTCTGGCTTCGCCGATACTTCGTGGTCGAAGAAGCCTGCCCGAGCTGGCGTTTCGAATTGAAGATAGGCTCCCAACGCCACGGCAAAGACAACAAGGCTAGTGAGCCTGGAATAGCTCATCGCAATACCCCCGCCAAAAACGATTTCTCAAAGGATTTTTACCAAAAACGGCGGCTACGATAAGCTGTAACCCGCGACCTGTCTCCGCACTGCGCGTCGATGTGCTCTCACAATCGGTTGAACGATCGGGAAGGTCGTTGTCGCTGACCCCGGCCGCGCCTGCGACAGGCAACCGATCGCCTTGCCCAGAGACAACGCTCGGCTAAGCGTTACGGTACCCCGCATTAGCCCGGGCGATCATAGAACTCTTGCAGGCCACAACGGCGTCAGCGCTCGCCAATACGCTAACCGGGCCCGGCAAGCGTTCCGATTCGCTCAGCTTGATCAACGCGAAATCCCAGCCGTCTGTTGGATATGTGAAGCCGCCGTCTCGAGTGATGGCGTAGCGAAGCACGGCAATGCAAATCAATGCGTTGCCGTGCCTGTTTTTGCTTAGGCCCCACATAGGGCGCATCGAGGCGGCAAAAATCCTGCCATATGCAAAATCTAAGGGTGCTTGAACCAACGTATCAGGCCCGCGAGCACGTCATCTTCTGGCCTGTCGGCGCCAGTTACATCGACCCAGTCTTTGAAATTAGGTGGCGTGCCGATCGTGTACAGGAAACTTCCGCCGTCCTGTTCAGCTGCGGTGATGATCAGCTTGTGCTCTGTCCGGGCGTCGCTGTGCCGGCTTAGAAGGAGCGTACCGCTTTTGACGACCTGATCGACCACCAGTCCCTTGGTCCCGGTGTAGGCGTTAATGTTTTCAGACAGCTCCCTGATAGCTGCGGCCTCGCGCTGTTTGCACTCTTCCTCTTTTCTGGTTTTGGCTTGCTTATCCTCGTTGAGTTCTTTCTCGCGCTGCATCAGAGACTTCATGCTTCCCCTGCCAATTGATTGTGTCGATACGGCCATCAAGTGGTTACGAAAGGGCGCCGAGTCAATCGATAGCTGGTCAGAACTGAACAGATCGGTCAGATGCCCCTACCGAAAACCGACGATGCAAATCAATGCGTTGCCGGTTTTTGCTTTTGCGTTAGCGGGTTGGTCGCAAGACGCTGAACTACATGTCGCATGGCAGCGCCGCCAAGCGAGCCTGATCAGATCAGGTAATCTCCAGTCTAGGCCATAAGGCCGGGTCGATGCATATCACTGGATCGCCATTGGCGAGCTTTTGTATGAGCCGATTCAGCCGTCGGATGTCACAGTTGACGTCATGAATGTACGTTACTTGGTCCGGGCTTCGGCGGAGTCCCAGGACGCCGTGCTATAGTAGCATTGCGAAGATAGCTGATTTCTCGATGGCGTTGCCTATCGTCAAGCACGACCGCCGCGCTCTGTCGCTGCGGAGGAAGCGTAAGTGGCAGCCGCGCTTGCGCGCGACCGTGCTCTATCTCCGGCCGTACGACGGCCTTCGACCGAACCCGCTTGCGGCGGTTTCGGCCCATGCGGGTGACGATCACTCTGCCAGCTGCGTCCGGGTCACGCTTCTATTCCCGCTCGCAGAAGCCTCGCTCTGCGATGCGCTTTGGCGCAGAGGCGGCAGTTGACCTTCGGCGCGCTGCGACGATGGCTGGGGGCGCCAGCGGGAGATTCGACGCGGACCGGATGTTCGCGAGGAGCGATTGAGCAGATGCGGCGAGATCGCTTGGGCCAATAACGCATATCTCCCTAGTGCGACCTGATCCGCGGCCGGGACCGACTATCCGCGGGCCCGACGCAATGAATCTGCGGCCGGAAAGGGGCGTGCACCAGGGGGCGATGGCCATCGTTGAGCAGGCACGACCCCGCTCTCCATGGATGGCTTTCCTTGTCCTCAGCCCGGCCTTCCACGATCAACCCTCAAGGGGTCGGCTATGCGAGCATGCCGCCGCTACGCCTTCGGCTTCGCGGTGATCGCGGCCGGTTGAGGATACTGACGGACGCCATCGAGCGGGGATCGGCCTCGCTCAAGATGGAGCCCTCAAATGTTGCACGATCTTTCCCTCGCCCAGTCCAACGCGTTCGAGCTCGCCCGCACCCTGATGGTCCCGGTCACGCTCTTCCAGGTCGACGGCGCATACGGCGTGATGCCGAGTGACGAACTCGATGATGCCGATGTGGTCCTCGTGCATGAATACGATCCGCACGAATTCAGCACGGCTCGTTGAACCGGATTTTCCCTTGTGTGCCGCTTGCGAGCGGGCGGCGGCAAGGGAAGCTGCGCCGCGGCCGGCCGACGCTGAGCGTCGAATGCCCCGCATAATTCATCAATTGCCAGCCGCGCCCTTGCCCCCTTCGCTCTTCGCGGGCGGGGCGAGTGGGTCCCGCAAGCTGCGGGAGAAGGCAATTCAAGCGGGAAAGGTCCGGCGCGGCAACGCCGGGATTCGGAGATGGAAAAGAAGGATATCGAAGAGCTGAAGAATCGCGTGGCCTGCGCCGCCGTGCTCGAGAAGGCCGGCTTTGCGATCGATCTGAAGGAGAGCACGCGCAAAGCCGCCAAATATCGCCGCGGCGGCGACATCATCATCGTGATCCATCAGGGGAGAGGCTGGTTCGACGCATTGTCCGACGCCAGAGGCGACGTGTTCTCGCTGGTGGAGCATCTCGATGGCATCAACTTTCCCGAGGTGCTGCAGCGAGTCTCCGACCTGGTCGGCTTTGTGCCGACGGAGCCCGTCTGGACACGAGAAGCCCGCGCCTATGATCCCGATCTTGGCGCTGCGGATCGCTGGCGCTCGCGGCGCAGGCCTTGGCGAGATTCTCTGACCTGGCGCTATCTGCGCGAGGAGCGTGGCATCCCGGAAGCCGTCATCGGCGCTGCGATCCGGCATGACCGGTTGCGCGAAGGCCCTCACGGCAGCATGTGGGCGGCGCATCTCGACAATGATGGAAGGGTCATGGGCTGGGAGGAGCGCGGTCCGCAATGGCGCGGCTTCGCCACCGGCGGCGGCAAGGTGCTGTTCCGTTTCGGACCGGCGAACGCGACCCGGCTCTGCGTCACCGAGGCCGCGATCGACGCCATGAGCCTCGCTGCGATCGAAGACCAGCGGCCGGACAGTCTCTATCTGAGCACCGGCGGCGGCTGGGCGCCGGCCACGGTCGCCGCCATTCGGGCGCTGAGCGCGCGGCCGGCCGCGCGGCTCGTCGCCGCGACCGACAACAACCGGCAGGGAGAGGTTTATGCCGATCGGCTCGCGGCGATCGCGCAGGAGGTGGGCTGCGACTATGAGCGGCTGCGGCCCGCGCCGGAGGACTGGAATGAACAGCTGCATCCAAGCAGCAAGAGGAAGAAGGAAAGGGAGGAGAAAGCAAACCCGGCTGCCGCATGCCCGCCGTCCGCGTCAAGGGTGAAGCTTCGCCCGCGTGCCGCGGCCCTTGACCCGGCCGATCGGAGAGGCGGCCGCGGAGGAGGGGTCAGGAAGGGCTGAAGGCGATGGCGAAATCGGAAGGATGAGCTGCGCTTCAGCCCGACGAGGCTGAAAGGAGCCCGCTCATGACCCTCCCTCCAATCCGCAAGGTCTATCAGGGCATCGCCGACCGCCGGCAGATGTTCCGCATGTTCGATCGCCACGCGCGCCGGCCAAACCGTTGGGAAAACGACGACAGCGCTCTCTATTGCGGCGAATGGTTCGAGATCGGCCAGGCCGACCACGACCATATGTTCGAGATCCTGCCGCCGCTCTGGATGAAGGCTGAGATGTTCGCGTTGCGCGAGTTCCTCACCGGCAGCATCACCGGCGTTTTCTTCGCGCTGACGATCGATCGCCGATCGCGCTACTTACACGGCTATTGCGATCTTCGCGACAAGGGCTCGCCGGATCGGATGCGCGCCGCGATCATCGAACGTGAATCGCGGCCCGTGACGGCGATGACGCGCGAAGAGCGGCTTGAGCACATCTGGTCGAGTGCGCATGATGATTATCGCGGTTATGCCGGAGACCGCTGGGCCGAGCATCTGCGCGGCGAGCGCACAGTGCTGGTCTACGACGGCCAGCGCGGCACCGTGCTGAAGCTGCTCGACCAGCTGACCGACGCGGAGATCGCGGCGAAGCTGCCGGTGGATCTGCGCTACCTGCCTGATGCGATCGCGGCGTGAGGGAGGTGGCGATGTTCACGTTCCCCATCCCCTCCGTCCGCACGGTGATCGAGCGCGGAAAATCCGACGCCGCCGCCAATGGCGGGTTCCGCAATCCTTACTACGGCCTCAGGCCTGGTGAGGGCGAGAAGCCCGGCCTCTGGCTTGTCGGTGACAACGGCGTCTACATCATGTCGAACGGCAAGCTCAGCGATGGCGGTCGCCCGCTTGTGGTCTATTCCGAGGAATGCCATCCGGTCGGCAATCCGGACTGGTTCGACTACAAGCGCCGCCATTTCGGCGGCGATGACGGCATCGCGTTCATCGAGGCCGAGCGGCTGATCCCTCTGATCAATCGTGATTTTCGATACACGCATCTGCGCCTGCAGCTGAGCGAGACAGACATCTCTCTGTCGCTCATCGTGCGCTAGCGCCCCCATCCCCAATCCACCGTGACCATCCGCACCCGCCGAGGCAGCTCGGCGGGACGACGGCACGCGCCCTCATCACAAGGAGAAATTCCCATGGCGCAAGACGATCCCTTCACCCTCGATCTCTTCGGCAACACTGCGCTGTCGTCCGGCCTTGGCCTCGGCGTCACCGCTTTCGCCGGAGGCCCCGCCGTCGAGCCGGGCGATGATGACGATCCCGATCCGGCGACTCCCGCTCCGGCCATGCCGTTCGCGGCGGTCGCACGCTCGACGTCGCCCACCCATCATGAGCGCGGCGCGAACTTCCATCTCGCCGGCGACCACGCGCTGGCGAAGGGCTGGAAGGATCGCGCGCGCGACAATATCGCCGCGATCCGGCTTGCCGCCGCCATCGAGGCCGATGAGCGGGCGGCTACGCCTGAGGAGCAGAAGCAGCTCATCCGCTTCACAGGATTCGGCGCGTCCGAGCTCGCCAACGCCGTGTTCCGGCGTCCGGGCGAGGCCGAGTTTCGCCAAGGATGGGAGGCGATCGGCGAGGACCTGCAGGATGCGGTCCGCGATCTCGACCATGCCTCGCTCGCGCGCTGCACACAGTACGCCCATTTCACGCCTGAGTTCATCGTTCGAGCGATCTGGGCAGGCCTGCAGCGCCTGGGCTGGCGCGGTGGCCGCGTGCTCGAGCCCGGCATCGGCACGGGACTGTTTCCGGCGCTGATGCCGGAAGGGTTTCGTGACATCTCGCACGTCACCGGGATCGAGCTCGATCCGGTCACGGCGCGCATCGTGCGCCTGTTGCAGCCGCGGGCACGGATCATCACCGGCGATTTCGCGCGTACGGCGCTGCCCGCAAACTTCGACCTCGCCATCGGCAATCCGCCGTTCTCCGATCGTACCGTGCGCTCGGATCGCGGCTACCGCTCGCTCGGTCTTCGCCTGCATGACTATTTCGTCGCGCGGGCGATCGACCTTCTGAAGCCCGGCGCTCTCGCGGTCTTCGTGACCAGCTCGGGCACGATGGAGAAGGCGGACGCCTCGGCGCGCGCACACATCGCCAAGACGGCTGACCTGGTCGCTGCCATCCGGCTGCCCGAGGGCAGCTTCCGCGCCAGCGCCGGCACCGATGTCGTCGTCGACATCCTGTTCTTCCGGAAGCGCAAGATCGGCGATCCGGAAGGCGATCGGTCCTGGCTCGATGTCGACGAGGTGCGCCCCGCGACCGAGGACGAGGATGCCATCCGCGTAAACCGCTGGTTCGCCGAGCATCCGGGGCATGTGCTCGGCACACATGCGCTCGCCTCCGGTCCCTTCGGCGAGACCTACACATGCCGTCCTCGCGATGGCGAGGACCTCGGCGCCGCACTCTCGGCCGCCATCGCCCGTCTTCCGGAAGCCATCTACGACGGCGAACCCGACATGATCGAGCCCGATCTGGAGGACGCCGGTGATCCGGTTTCCTGCGAGCTGCCATCCGATCGGCATGTGCGTGAGGGCAGCTTCTTCCACGACAAGGCCTACGGCCTGATGCAGGTTCTCGACGGCCAGTCCGTCGCCGTCAAGGCCCGCAAGGGCCGTAGTGCCGACGGCATCCCGGAGAAGCATGTCCGGATCATCAGGAAGCTGATCCCGATCCGCGATGCGGTACGCGAGGTGCTGAAGGCGCAGGAGCTCGACCGGGCCTGGAAGGAGGCCCAGGTCAGGCTGCGCATCGCTTGGGGCGCCTTCGTCCGAGACTTCGGCCCAATCAATTTCACCAGTGTCTCTTTGTTGGAGGATGAAGAAGCCGGCGAAGTGCGCGAGACGCATCGCCGCCCCAACATCCAGCCCTTCCTCGACGATCCCGATTGCTGGCTGGTTGCCTCGATCGAGGACTATGACCTCGAGACCAATACCGCAAAGCCCGGCCCGATCTTCACCGAGCGCGTGATCTCGCCACCGACGGCGCCGTTGATCACCAGCGCGGCCGATGCGCTCGCCGTCGTCCTCAACGAACGTGGGCGCGTCGACATTGACCATATCGCCGAACTCCTGCATCGCGACGGGCAGAATGTTGCCGCCGAACTCGGCAGCGCCATCTTTCGCGATCCGGCGGACGGATCGTGGCAAACGGCGGACGCTTATCTGTCGGGCCATGTCCGCGACAAGCTGAAAGCCGCGGAAGCGGCGGCTGCGCTCGATCCGTCCTACGAGTGCAACGTCACGGCGCTTCGGGGCGTCCAGCCAGCTGATTTGCGCCCCTCCGATATCACCGCGCGGCTCGGCGCGCCCTGGATTCCGGCCGCCGATATCGTCGCCTTCGTCAAGGAGACGATGGATGCCGAGATCAAGATCCATTACATGCCAGAGCTGGCCTACTGGACCGTCGAGGCGCGCCAGCTCAGATGGATGGCGGCCGGCACGTCGGAATGGGGCACGGACCGCCGGCATGCCGGCGAGCTGCTCGCGGATGCGCTGAATAGTCGCGTCCCGCAGATCTTCGACGCCGTCAAGGATGGCGACAGCGAGCGGCGGGTGCTCAATGTCGTCGACACCGAGGCCGCGAAAGCAAAGCTGCAAAAGATCAAGGACGCCTTCCAGCGCTGGATCTGGTCCGATCCCGATCGCACCGACCGTCTGGCGCGCCTCTACAACGATCGCTTCAACAACATCGCGCCGCGAGCCTTCGACGGCTCGCATCTGCAGCTCCCGGGCGCCTCTGGTGCCTTTGTTCTTTATGGACATCAGAAGCGCGGTATCTGGCGGATCGTGTCGGCGGGCTCAACCTATCTTGCCCACGCGGTTGGCGCCGGCAAGACCATGACCATGGCGGCCGCGATCATGGAGCAACGGCGGCTTGGCCTGATCGCCAAAGCCATGATGGTGGTGCCCGGTCATTGCCTGGCGCAGGTTGCGCGCGAGTTCCTGGCGCTCTATCCCAGCGCCCGCATCCTCGTCGCCGACGAGACCAATTTTACCAAGGACAAGCGGCATCGCTTCCTGTCGCGTGCCGCGACGGCGAACTGGGACGCAATCATCATCACGCATTCGGCGTTTCGCTTCATCGCCGTGCCGTCGGCGTTCGAGCAGCAGATGATCCAAGACGAGCTGGAGCTTTACGAAAGCTTGCTGACGAAGGTCGAAAGCGACGACCGCGTCTCGCGCAAGCGGCTCGAACGGTTGAAGGAGGGCCTGAAGGAGCGGCTGGAGTCGCTTGCGACGCGCAAGGACGATCTCCTGACTATCTCCGAAATCGGCGTGGATCAGATCATTGTCGACGAGGCGCAGGAGTTTCGCAAGCTCTCCTTCGCTACCAACATGTCGACCCTGAAGGGCGTCGATCCCAATGGCTCGCAGCGCGCCTGGGACCTATATGTGAAGTCGCGCTTCATCGAAACCAAGAACCCCGGCCGGGCACTCGTGCTTGCCTCCGGCACGCCGATCACCAACACGCTCGGCGAGATGTTCTCGGTGCAACGCTATCTCGGTTATGCGGCGCTGGCGCAGCGTGGCTTGCACGAATTCGACGCCTGGGCGTCAACCTTCGGCGATGTCTCGACCGAGCTCGAGCTCCAGCCCTCCGGCAAATACAAGCCAGTGACGCGCTTCGCCACCTTCGTCAACGTGCCGGAACTGATCGCCATGTTCCGCTCCTTCGCCGACGTAGTGCTGCCGGAAGACTTACGCCAATATGTGAAGGTGCCGGCGATCTCGACCGGCAGGCGCCAGATTCTGACCTCCAAGCCGACCGCGGCCTTCAAGCGCTACCAAGTGCTGCTCGGCGAGCGCATCAAGGCGATCGAGATGCGCGATCGCCCGCCCGAGCCTGGCGACGATATCCTGCTTTCCGTCATCACCGACGGCCGTCACGCGGCGATCGACCTGCGCCTGGTCGATGCTGACAATGACAACGAGCACGACAACAAGCTCAACGATCTCATCGCGAACGCCTACCGCATCTGGAAAGAAGCCTCAGAAAATACCTATTTGCGCCCGGACGGCAAGCCATTCGAGCTTCCCGGCGCCGCGCAGATGATCTTTTCCGATCTCGGCACGATCAGCGTGGAGAAAACCAGGGGCTTCTCGGCCTATCGCTGGATTCGCGACGAGCTCATCCGCAAGGGCGTGCCCGCATCGGAAATCGCCTTCATGCAGGACTACAAGAAGTCCGAGGCCAAGCAGCGCCTGTTCGGCGATGTGCGCGCCGGCAAGGTGCGTTTCCTGATCGGTTCCTCCGACACGATGGGCACCGGGGTTAATGCGCAGTTGCGCCTCAAGGCCCTGCATCATCTCGACGTCCCCTGGTTGCCGTCTCAGATCGAGCAGCGCGAGGGCCGCATCGTGCGGCAGGGCAACCAGCACGACGAGGTCGATATCTTCGCCTATGCGACCGAAGGCTCGCTCGATGCCACGATGTGGCAGAACAACGAGCGCAAGGCCCGCTTCATCGCCGCGGCGCTCTCGGGCGATACCTCCATTCGCCGGCTCGAGGACCTGGGCGAGGGGCAGGCGAACCAGTTCGCCATGGCCAAAGCAATCGCCTCGGGCGACCCGCGCCTGATGCAGAAGGCGGGCTTGGAGGCCGATATCGCCCGGTTGGAGCGATTGCACGCCGCTCATGTCGATGATCAGCATGCCGTGCGCCGCCAGATCCGCGACGCCGAGCGCGAGATTGAGTTCTCGGCCCGGCGCATCGCGCAGATCGGACAGGACATCGAACGCCTTGTGCCGACGGCGGGCGAGGCCTTTGCGATGAACGTGAGTGGCAGGGCCTATAGCGAACGCAAGGAGGCCGGCCGCGTGCTGATGAAGGAAATTCTCAACCTCGTGCAGCTTCAGCAGGAAGGCGAGACCGTCATCGCCTCGATCGGCGGTTTCGACCTCGAATATGCGGGCGAACGTTTCGGAACCGACGGCTATCGCTACACCACCATGCTGATGCGCAGCGCCGCCGATGACGAGATCGAACTGCCGGTCACGGTGACGCCCCTCGGCGCAGTCTCGCGCCTCGAGCACGCGCTTGATGATTTCGAGGGGGAGCGGGAGCGCTTTCGCCAGCGTCTTGCCGATGCTCATCGGCGCCTTGCCGCCTACCGGTCGCGCGAGGGCGGCGACTTCGCCTTCGCCGGCGAGCTCGCCGACAAGCGCCGGCACCTCGCGGAGATCGAGAAGACGCTAGCCTCGGACATCGAGGGGGCGGGTGAGACGGGGGCAATCGCCGCTTAGGCCCTCTCGCGCGTTCCTCGGCCAGCTCAGGTGCTGGCCGAGCAGCCGCGACAACTGACTGGTCGGGCCGCTCGGTTGCAGCAATCCGGCGGAAGTAGTCTTGGAAGCCTGGCTAACGTTCACTCTGCGCAACATTTTTGCAGAAATGCTTCAGGCAGACTCTGAGAGAGTGACTTCCTGTTCCTGGTTTGCAGGAAGTAGCTGATGAACAACCCCGACATCGTTTTGCGTCCCGCTCGTGCTGGCGACGGTCAGTCGCTATTTGACGTGACCTTGCAATCCGTTCAGGGGCTCGGAAAGAGCCACTACACGAGCTCGCAGCTCGCCGGGTGGATGGGAGAACGCACAGCCCAGCACTACGAGGACATCATCAAGAAGGGTCGCACGATTATCGCCGAGGCGCGTGGAGAGGTGTTGGGATTTGTCGATTCAGATCCTGGCGAGGTGACGCGCCTCTTTCTATTGCCCAAGGCAGCAGGCCGGGGCCTTGGTAGGCGACTTCTCGAAGCCGGCGTCGAGAACGCGGCGAGGGGACATTCAGGACCGATCAAGATCGAGTCCACGCTAAACGCGCAGGGGTTCTATGAGCGTCATGGCTTTAGGGCCATCCAGAAAGGAGACTTCTCCCATGGTGTTGGGGGAGAGCCGATTGAAATCGTCCTCATGGAAATGGCACAAACATAGTTCCACAATGGACGTCGTGCCTCTCCAGTCTCCATCGATACAGAAATTCGCGGGAATCGCGAGAGAATTGCGGCCCTTCTGTTACAAATATCGCTCCCAGAAAATCTTGAAAGGCATGGCAAGCCGTTGGGCCTCGATAGGCGGCTATCCTGCTGAGGAGACTTGCGGACGCGGCGTTGATTGATCTAGATTTCGAAGTGTTTTCTTTTTTGGAGCGAATGACGTGGCATTAGGGACTGTTAAATGGTTCAACCCGACCAAAGGCTATGGGTTCATTGCACCGGACGACGGCGGCAATGATGTTTTCGTCCACATCTCGGCGGTAGAGAAGGCCGGTTATACTTCGCTCGCTGAAGGAGCGAAGGTCAGCTATGAACTGGGGACGAACCGCAGCGGCAAGCAAGCAGCAGAAAGTCTTCGCCTTGGGTAGCACCGCTCGGTGTTCCCAGAGTCAGAACATTAGATTAGGATATCGGCCCTACGGTTGCCGAGCGTGGTAGTTGCCCGAACCTTTGCAAGTTGGAATGCCGGCCCTGCCACGTTCTCAGCCGTGGCAGGGCCGTTTGTTTTTGCGCAATGTTGGGCGCCACCCTGCGGTGCGGTGGATGGTATCTATGCCCGCGCGCTGTGAAACGCATGGCGATGGACACCAGACAGCGATCCCGTACAGTCGAGCTCGCGCACCTCCTGAGCTAGGCTGGATCTCCAGCCCGCATCTCAACTTCGGGAATATATCCCAGTTGCTGCACCAGGGCGGCCAACGTCAGGCGGATGGCATCCAATCTCGCAGTCGCTTCACTCAGGGTGGCCCACGCCTTGTCCGACCGCGACACCGCTGCCGAGCCAATCTCAAGCAGGCTATTCTTGGGAGAGGGCGCTGCTTCGTCTTGCATGGCGCTCCCCAAATCCAGCAGCGTGTTCCTCAGGGCTTGGAGTGCGCAAGCGTCCTCTTGTTCCAGCTGTTCCACCGCTGCGAGGGCTTCGCGATAGTGTCGTATTGCTTCGACGACTCTGTTTTCGAGATCGGTCTTGTCGTTCATCTACGTTTCTTCTCCGCGGGTCTTCGAGCAGTGTGTCTTCGAAGCCGATCAGGGCTCCGCACGGCCAAATGGGCAGGGTCTCGACCCACCCACACGCCGTCTTGCTCGCCTTGAGGTCGTAAGTCAGATGCCTCTTCCCCCATAACTCAACAGGCCACCATGGCAGTTCAAGGGAAATTGGACGAGGAAAGGGAGGAGGGGAGAAAAGCAGGAAACCAGCCCGCTCGCAGATCGGGCGGACCGCTGGCGCTGAAGCTCAACCGCCGCCTGTGCGATCCCGGCCCGTCGTCCTGCGCAGGGCTGTAAGCCCTGCTGGTCCTGCCGGGCAGGGGTGCTCGGCCGCAGTTGCACCGGCCCGTCCGCTCCGCGGGCCGGGGGGATGTCTTCGGGAAGAAGACGAAAAAGGCCGGTCGAGCCGGTCCGCAACCCCAACAGGAGCATTTCCATGCGTCTCATCAAGGTCGATCCGCGCGCGCTGAAGCAGAACCCCAACCCCCTGCGGCAGACGAAATCCACGGCGCAGGCGGACGCGCTGCTGCTTGCGACGATCAAGGCCGTCGGCATCGTGCAGCCGCCCCTCATCACGCCGGAATCCGACGGCGGCAACGCCTACATCATCAATGCCGGCCACCGCCGCGTGAAACAGGCGATCGCGGCCGGCCTCGAGGAAATCGACGTGCTCGTCGAGGAGGCAGCCAACGACAACGGCGCCATGCGCTCGATGGTTGAGAATATCGCCTTCGAGCCGCTGAACCCGGTCGACCAGTGGCGGGCGATCGAGCGCCTCGTGGCACTTGGCTGGACCGAGGAGGCGATCGGCGTCGCGCTGACGCTGCCCGTACGCCAGATCAGGAAGCTGCGTCTGCTCGCGAATGTGTTGCCCGCCATGCTCGACCACATGGCCAAGGGCGACATGCCGAACGAGCAGCAGCTGCGCACTATCGCCGCTGCGTCGCCCGACGAGCAGAAGGAGGTCTGGAAGAAGCATAAGCCATCGAAGGCGGACCCGCAGGTGTCTTGGTGGAGCGTGGCCCAGGCTCTGCAGAAGACGCGCATGTATGCCCGGCACGCCAGCTTCGGCGACGATCTCGCACAGGCGTACGGAATCCAGTGGGTCGAGGACCTGTTTGCTCCGGCCGACGAGGACAGTCGCTACACCACGAATGTCGAGGCCTTTCTCGGCGCGCAGCATGAGTGGATGGCGAACAACCTGCCGAAGAAGGGCATCATCGCCGAGACCACGAACTGGGGAGAGGTGAAGCTGCCGCCGAAGGCTGAACGGGTGCATGGCAAGCCGACGAAGTCCGATTGCACCGCCATGTATCTCGACCGCGAGGGCCGCGTGCAGACGGCGCATTACCGCATGCCCGAAGCAAAAAGGCCGAAGGGCAAGGCTGCACCGGGCACGGTCAGCGTTCCGGATGATCTCGGTGGGGTGTCGAAGCCTCGCCCCGACGTCACCCGCAAGGGCGTCGAGATCATCGGCGACTACCGGACGGACGCGCTGCGCGAAGCGCTCGGCCGCGCGCCGATCGAGGACGGCGCGCTGATGGCGCTGCTGATCCTCGCCTTCGCCGGCCAGAACGTCTCAGTGACGATGGGAGGCGGTGGTCTCTATTGCGGCCAGAGCCGCTTGGCGAAGCACGCGGCGGTGCTGTTCGACGGCGACGGCAAGCTCGCCTTTGACATGGACGCGCTGCGCATCGCCGCCCGCGCCATGCTGGGCGATGTGCTCTCGTGCCGCGAGAACGCCACCAACAGCGGCATCGTCTCCCGTATCGCCGGCGAGATGATAGGCGCGGACGATTTCCTGCCCAACATGGGTACTGAGGGCTTTCTCTCGTGCCTATCGCGCCCCGCGCTCGAGGCGTCGTGCAAGGACACGGCGGTCCTTCCGCGTCAGCGCGCGAAGGACACCCGCGCTGCGCTTGTCGAACACTTCAAGGACGGCCGCTTTGTCCACTCCGCCGCGCTCTTCGCACCGGACCCGACGAAGCTTTCCGCATGGCTGTCGTCAAGCTCGACCGTCGCGGACGACGCCGGCGAGGTGGATGATGAAACAGCGGGCATCGGCGATGACCCGGCCGAGGATGACGCCGCCGCGTTCAGGGAGGCGGCTGAATAACAGCCCACCGCTTTCTTGTTCCGAACGATCTGCCGCCGGCAATGCCGGCGGCGGTTCTGTTTTCACACATCAGTAAACACGGAGGACACGATGTCCGCGCAAATCACCGAGGAGCAGGACCGCAGCATGGATGCGTCATTTCCCGCACACCAGAAGCAAACCTTGCCTGAAGCTCTCGAAGTCGCTTTCGGCCGCGGCGCTGACGGCCTTCTCGTCGCGCTTGTCGGCGAGGCGGCTTTCGCGATGGCACCTAGCCGCGACGGCCGGCATTGTCTTGTCACCGCCTGGCGTATCTCCCGCCCGATGGCCGAATGGAAGCGCAGCGATTTCTACGGCCATTCCGGCGAGATCGCCGACGAGGCGGCATTCCGCGTCGCCGTACTCGAAAACGCCGAGCATCAGCGCGAGCTCAAAATGCTCGGCCGCGTCGAGGTGTATTCGCGCGCCCACACGCCCTGGGGCGCCTCGCAGGGCGCGACCCTATATGCCGAAGGTGTCGAGCGACACTCGACGGCCGGACATGGAGGCTTCAGGCTCTCGGCCGAGCGAAACCGCAAGGTCCATCCCACGCTGCGATCGAAGGGCGGGTGGTATGAGGAGGATTCCGAATGGGCGATCGTTGCGATCACCTTCCCGCATCTCTTCACCGCGTTCGAGCGCCGCTGCGCCGAACGGACGATCAAGGAGTCCTGGCCGGACGCCTGGGAGAGGATCTTCGGCACGGTGCTCGCACCGGGAGAGTCCTACGAAAAGGATCGTCGCAGCTTCACGCTAAAACATGCCAACGACTGGATCGTCATTTCGGCGATCAGCTCAAGTCGCTGCGAAGGCTTCGTGGAGTGCGTTGCAACGCCTGGCGGCAGGCGCGGAGCTGGAACGGAGGAGCGGCGCTTCCTTGTTCCATCCTCCGATTATGAGGTTGGACGCTTTGGCTTCGTGATCGACCCGACCCGGCACCAGCTCTATGGCGGGCCATCGGACTTCATTGGCTGGCAGACCGGGAGGGTCACATGACCCCATCCCCGGGTGGCCTGGCGCTTCTTCACCGCATGCAGGAGGCGCCAGCTCGAGTTGATCGATCGCCAGATCATGCAGCGGATGAAGGCACTGATCCCGCAGCTGACGCCGAGACGCGCCAGTTACCGGCGGGGCAGGGCGCCGGACCCGAGTGCTTTCCTCGAGCGTATCGCTCGGATCTTGCGGCGATCACGACAGAACGCCAGCCGGAGATCGACGCACTGTCCTGCAAGCTCGCCCGGCAGGATGCTGCGACAGAGGCGCACTGTGTTCGCGACGGGCTTCCCTCCGATCGGCTTGATGCTGGCGTTCCGTGCATCGGGCCGGCCTTGCTGTGCCATCGCGCATCTGTGGGGATCGCGACCATGGATAACAACACGCGTGCGCGTTCGAACGACCGCTCCGCATTGACAAGAGCAACACCGGCCAGTCGTGCGCGCGTCGCGACTTTCATTCTGGCCTGGTAGGATGTCGACAACCTCGGCGGATTCGACGTGTCCGACATCTTCGCTGTGGATCACAACATGCCCGCAGCATGGCAACTGTCGTGCACCGCCTCTCCGAATCTCCAGTCGGGGAAATATCCTGAGGTCTACCGCGCCGAGAGCGAGGACCTCAGGCTCTGGCGGCCGGAGGTCTGGACGCGCACAGTCGGAATCGCCTGACATCAAAGAAGCTGCCCCGTTCTCGACCTGAGGCGATGCATGAGTTCGCGGCAGGTCATGGCGATCCTTTCCGTCCGGTTTTTTCTTCACCGTTCCGGTCCGCCGGATCTCCCCTCGGGTTTGTCGCGCTCGTAAACCGGCGGCCGGGCGCTTCAAGGCCGCTATTGCGCCGCGTTGCGGCCGGGACCGCCGCTCTCGGCAAAGCGGGTCCGCGTCCTGCGCTAGGGCGAAAAGCCCTGCTTGTCCGCAAACCCGCTCCGCTCGATTCGGCAGGCCCGGACCTTGAAGCGCCCGTCTTTCCGCCGGTTTTTTCCGATCGCACCCGAAGGGAGGACCGGCAGGAGCCGGCCCAAGCCTTCCGGGAAAAACCAAAGGAAAGGATGTTCCCCATGACCAAGACCGCTCGCACTCCACGTCAGCCTGCCAAGGTCGTCCAGCTCCGCAAGGGCACCACCCTCGAAATGGTCAGGCTTGCCTGCCCCGACGCCGCCCAGGCTGCCCTCATCGCCGAAAGCTTCGGCCTCATTGTCCTCGATAGCGACGGCATCCGCGATCTCCATGAGCGCCTGATCATCGAGACGGCCGGCGCACTCAGTGAAGGCATGGGCGAGCGGGCGATGCAGATCCATCTCCAGCGGATCGTCGGCGCCTATGTCGGCTCCGCCCACGGGGCCGGCCAGTTCTACAGCCGCGCGGTGACGGAAGCCCGCGACGCCACGGCCAAGACCGCCAACGACACTCGTGACGAGGACCTCGACGGTCCCGTTGGCTTCGACAGCACCGCGCAGCGCAAGCGTGAGTTCGCCGCCGACATGGCCCTGCAGTCGCACGCGCTGCGCATGGCGGCCGAAGGCGCCGTCGCAGCCTACGAGCAGGTCGTTGGTGAGGCCTGGAAGCCCTTCGAGCGTCCGCTCGACAAGCCGGGGCAGACCATCGGTCGCAAGGCAGCCGAGGTGCAGATGGCGGCGTTCCGTTGAGCCGCACCGGGCGAGGCTTCGGCCTCGCCCTTCTCTGCTGCGCGGATTCTAAGGGTGTTCGCACCTACTGGAAACATCAGTAATGCTTTCAGTCGCTTATGTTATCTGCGAGGCATGGTCACTTTGAGTGATCAATGACTGATAGGGCGGATTGCGGTCATAGCGGGCAGGATGTAGCATGCCGACTGCTCGTCGAGCGCTGTCTCCGAGCGACACCCCTTCCCACGAAACTGCTGACTATCGCGGTCCAAGGCCGAGTCGGCACGTACAATGAAAGGCGAGAGCTTTGCACGAGCGGTTTGTATTGATCTCTGGCTGTTCAGGCGGCGGCAAGTCGACGCTGCTCGGCGAACTTCATATGCGCGGTCATCAGATCGTTGAAGAGCCTGGCCGTCGCATCGTGAAGCATGAACTTGATACCGGCGGCCGGGCGCTGCCGTGGGAAGACGCGCTGGCGTTCACGCGTCTGGCTATTGCCACCGCTCTTGCCGACCGTGATGCGGCGAACGCCAGTTCGGGATGGGTGTTTTTCGACCGCGGACTAATCGATGCCGCCTTGGCGCTGCAGCGGTTGACTGAGGAACCTGTGTTGGCCGCGCTGAACGCGCAGCATCCCTATTACCGGCGCGTCTTCCTCGCGCCGCCATGGCAGGAAATTTATGTGATGGACTCCGAACGACGCCACGCCTTTGAGGCTGGCATCGACGAGTACGAACGACTGGAGAGGGAGCTTCCCAAACTTGGCTACGAGGTCGTCATCCTACCCAAGGCGACCGCCTCCGCCCGTGCTGACTTCGTCCTGACCACCCTCGGTGCCTAGGCGCGAGGCGTCAGCTCCGCGATCGGATATCGCCGCAGACATCTTACCGCGGAACGGACGTTGAGGGCGGTCAATTGTGTCGCTGTTCCACCAGCGTTTCTGCACTCCCGAGGGGGTGCACCCGAGTACTGCGATCAGCAAGATCAGGACTTTGCAAAGAATGGCCTGCCTCAGCGGGGTACAGTGCATGGTCGACCTGAACAGAAGACGAGCCAAAGGCTAACTGCCATCGCCCAACGCTCATTGATGGAGCTCAACTGTGAGATCGCTCCGATATTCAAATCGGCCCCGGGCCGCACGACCTTCATGTGTCGCGCCATCCTGAAGGTCGTGGTGCCCTCGCCCCTTAAGGAGTCTGCGCCAATCCGGCGCATCCGTGCGAGCCAGCATGCTGCGGCGGCTTCTCCAAAGGCTTCGGCCACTATGCCTCGCAAGCATCTCGATCATGATCATTATCGCGTGCATCTCTCCATCGCTCTCTTGATCACCGCAAAGATACGCTTATCGCTGAGTTGAGCCACGTTGAAGCGCAGGAACGACGTCGCGGACTGCGACACGCTGAACACGTTTCCTGGCGCGAGAACGACTTTCTCCTCGATGCTGCGTTGCGCGATCACAGCCGAATCGTGACCGTCGGGCAGGCGGCACCATAGATAAAAGCCGCCGCGCGGTATGATCCAGGGAGCGAGACCGAGTTGCGCGAGCCGATCTATCGCCTCCTTTCGGGCGCGCGTCAGACGCTGACGCACTTCATCCATATGCTTGCGATAGCTGCCGCCGGCAAGAACGCCGGCGATCAGTTCGGTCGCCACCGGGCTCGGGCCGCCGAAACTCGTAGCGACCTGAAGATCGACAATGCCCTCGATCCAATCCGCGCGGGCGGCGATATAGCCGCAACGCACGGAGGCAGAGAGCGTCTTGGAGAAGCTGCCGATCCTGATGACGCGGTTGAGGCCGTCCAAAATGGAGAGGCGCGGTGACAATGTTGGCTCGAAATCCGCGAAGATGTCGTCTTCAACGATTGTCAGGCCATGGCCAGCGGCCGCACTCAGCAGACGATGCGCGGTTTGAGGCGAGATACTGGCACCCGTAGGATTGTGGAGCGCCGAATTGGTAATGTAAAGGCGAGGACTCTCATCGACGATGGCCTGCTCGAAGGCAGATGTGTCTGGACCAGTTGGCGTAAAGGGAATGCCGACAATTCTGACAAGATGCGCGCGCAACAGCGCCTGGAAATTGAAGTAGCAGGGGTCGTCCACCAGAACGGTGTCACCAGGCCGCAGCAGCAAACGGCATATCAGGTCGATTGCCTGGGTCCCCGAAGCCGTCAGCATGATCTGATCCGCCGTCGCAGTGATGCCCTCGTCGGCAAACCGGCCGAGCAACAGGCGGCGCAGGACGAGAGAGCCGCGTGTGCTCCCATAATCGGAAAGTACGGCGTCATCGGCCCGACCAAGCGCCCTCAACCCTCTGCGCAGCGCGGCGTTCGGCATCCAATCGGCGGGCAGCCACCCGCAACCAGGCTTGAGGACGGAGGGGTCGGCATCGAGTGACTGCTTGGAGACCCAAAAGGGATCGACGCTGCGCTGGCGCGACGGCCCCATTTCGGCCAAGGCCATCGGCGGCACATTGGCGCCGGTCACGTAGAACCCGGAGCTGCGCCGCGCTCGGATGATGCCCTCGGCTTCCAGGCGGTCGTAAGCCTCGACCACCGTGGACGGCGAGACGCGCATGCTCTCGGAGAAGCGGCGAACCGAGGGCAGGCGGTCCCCAGGGCCAAGCACCCTGCTCGCAATTTTGGCGCGGATGACGCTCATCAGCGCTTCCGTCCGCGTCATCTCTCCGTTCGTCACGATCAAGCCCGGCCAACTGTATGGATCACCACCGTATGGGTAATGTTATCCATACAGATTGGCAAAATTGTACCACACTGTTCCTGTTCGCGCCAACTTCCGACCGTTATTGCAAGGGTCGAGCAAAGGGAGGATTCGATGGAACGAACAACTGCGGGATGGGGCAACGGTCTCATGGGCGTGATCATCTTCAGCGGATCGCTGCCAGCAACGCGCGTCGCCGTCCTGGATTTTTCGCCGCTGTTCCTTACCTCCGCGCGCGCGGCGATCGCCGCTTTGCTGGGCGCGGTCTTCCTGTTCGCGTTTCGGCAGGCGCGCCCCGGACGCAGGGATGCATTCTCGTTAGCCATCGTGGCGCTCGGCGTGGTGATCGGCTTTCCGCTGCTGACGGGGCTCGCGCTTCAACACGTCACGGCGGCGCACTCGATCGTCTTCATCGGCCTGCTGCCGCTCGCGACAGCCATCTTCGGCGTCCTGCGTGGCGGGGAGCAACCGCAACCGGCTTTTTGGCTGTTCTCGATCGTTGGAGCGGCGACGGTCGCCGGCTTTGCGCTTTCGCGAAGTGACGGCGGATCGCTCGTCGGCGATTTTTTGATGATCGCCGCCATTCTGCTCTGCGGGCTCGGCTATGCCGAAGGCGCGACGCTTTCGCGCCGGCTCGGCGGCTGGCAGGTCATCTCCTGGGCGTTATTGCTGTCGCTTCCGCTGATGGCCGCGATTGCCCTCTTCACTCTGCCGCAGAACTGGGACGGCGTTGGCGCTTCCGCCTGGATCGGCCTCGCCTATGTCTCGATCTTCAGTATGCTGGTTGGGTTCGTCTTCTGGTATCGCGGTCTTGCTCTCGGCGGCATCGCCGGTGTGGGCCAGTTACAGCTCCTTCAGCCTTTCTTCGGGCTGACACTGGCGGCCGTGTTCCTTCATGAACCGATCACCTGGACCATGATGGCATCCACGATCGTCGTCGTACTGTGCGTGGCCGGCGCCAAGCGCTTCGCCTGACCGCTTGCGTCCTCATCGACGTCAATCTGTGGGAAGAAATATGTCCGAAGAATTCTGCCCGTCTGAGGTAGCGGGTTGACGTGCAGGACGGCTCGTTCTGCCTTTCAAAAGAACCAGCTCCGCGGCTGCAGAAGCAAGCTAACCCTCACTGCGATTCGGCAGATGCGGAACGCCCGGCCGCTTCGACGACACCTGAACGCCCGGCGGGGCCGTTCAGGTCCGCTAGCGCGCCATGCACAGCACGAAATATGTGCGAGGGAGCTCAGATCAAACCGGCCTCGGTCGTGGCACGGCTCGCAAGCTCACACGGGCGCTTTTGCCTCCGCCACCATTTCTTTGACCGGTGGCACGACCTTTGGTCGCGTAGAGTTCGATGCTCTTCATCTGTCATGTCGCTATGGGTGCCGCGCAGCACGCGGACTCAAGGGAAACATCTATGCATCGTCGTTCCACGGATCGAACACCATCGCGCCAGGCGAGTTCGTATCCTTCACGTTGCGTGTGACCAGGTAGAGATCGTGCTCGATCGCGGTCGCGGCGAGCATCGTGTCGGTCACGGGCGGAGCATGGCGGCTCGCCCGCCTCACCTCGGCGGAAATCTGTCCGCAATGTCGAACTTCCGGATCACGATGCCAGGAAGAAGGCAGGGGGCGAAAGGGGCGGTGAGGGAAGGTGAGGGATGCCGATCGCATCCCGTCCCGCTGTCGGTCTTGCCGGGGCCGGTGGTCGGCGCAGCGGCTCCGCCGCCCTCCACTTCGTTTCGGCCTATGGGTGCGCCGGCCCCCTGAATTCCCCGGCTTCGGACCCCGTGACGGGCCGCGATGAGCGCGGCCTCCAACGGAGGTTCAGAAAATGAGCAGGAAGAAAGAACAAAGCCGCACTGACGTGTACGCGCGGATCACCGATCGCATCGTCGCCGACCTGGAGAATGGCGTGCGGCCTTGGGTGCAGCCCTGGAGCGCCGGTAATGCGACCGGCCGGATCACCCGACCGCTGCGCCACAATGGCGAGCCTTATACGGGGATGAATGTGCTGCTGTTGTGGTCAGAAGGGTTGGCGCGCGGGTTCACCTCGCCGATCTGGATGACCTTCAGGCAGTCGATCGAGCTCGGAGCCCATGTCCGCAAAGGTGAGTCGGGTTCGACGGTCATCTATGCCAGCCGGTTTACCAAGACAGAGACGGACGAACACGGCAGTGAGATCGAACGGGACATCCCGTTTCTCAAGGCCTACAGCGTGTTCAACGTCGAACAGATCAATGGTCTGCCGGAACACTTTTATAACCGGCCGGCGCCGATCCTCGATCCCGTCGAGCGGATCGAGCACGCCGATCGTTTCTTCGCCAACACCGGCTCCGTAATCCGGCATGGCGGTTCGCGAGCGTTCTATTCGCCGTCGAGCGATCATATCCAGATGCCGAAATTTGAGAGCTTCCGTGATGCCGCGTCATACGTGGCGGTGCTGAGCCACGAGCACATTCATTGGACGGCGGATTCCCGTCGCGTCGGCCGCGATCTCAGCCGCTACGCGAAAGATCGCAGCGAGACGGCGCGGGAAGAACTTGTCGCCGAAATTGGGGCGGCGCTCGTTTGCGCCGATCTTGGCATCGTCCCTGAACTCGAGCCTAGGTCCGACCACGCGGCTTATGTGGCAAGCTGGCTAACCGTTCTTTGCAACGATAGGCGTGCAATCTTCTCCGCTGCGGCCCATGCGCAGCGCGCGGTTGCGTATCTCCATAGCCTTCAGCCACGAGCCGAAAGCGAGCGGGAAGCGGCCTGATGTCTCATGCTCCGCGCGCGCGAGGGGTGGGCGTCATGCCCTCCCCAAACGCCCGGTGCGCGATGTCCCCTCGCGCGGTCGCGCATTCCACCATGCTCGTCGCGCTCGTTGCGCCTGGCGTCTTTGTAGGTCGCAAGCTAAGTCGAATTGAAAGGAGGCCCCGCCTCGCGGCCGATTCTCGCGGATGCCGTTCGCCATTGCGTTATGGCAGATCACCGAGGATGGCGCCTCCGCAATTGATCGGCGGCATCGAATGGTGCGGTGAGGTTCATCCGCAGGACAAGCACGTCGGCAGGCTCGTTGGCGATCTTGCCGCAGCGACCTCGATAGACGCGCCGAGAATGCTGACAGCGGCGATCCCTCGCGAGGGGATGCGCGGCGCCAAAGTGCCTGGTTGAGGAAAACCGCGTCTCGTTGCCTGTGCTCGTTGCCTCGAGATCCGAATGGCCAGCGGCGCCTGTCTTCATTCCACGTGCTTTCGCGACGGGCACACCCATCTGCGTCCTCGATAGAGGCTGGTCTGACCGAAGGCCGATCCCGCTACGCGGGCTCTCGATCTTGTCCCCGCAACGTCCGTCCTCGACTTTCTTCCCCTGGCGCTGCGCGCCATTCCTCGCGGTTCAAGAAAGTCGCTGCCGGCCGCCCTCCACGTTGTTTCGGCCCTTCGGGTGCAGGTCGATCGCCTCCGGTCTCACGACCGCCATCGAGGTCGCGATAGGCGCGGCCCGAGAAAACCAAGGGAATGAGACAATGGCTACCATCGGCACATTTACCTCCACGGGCAACGGCTTCTCCGGCGTCATCAAAACTTTGAACCTCAACGTCAAGGCCAAGCTGGTCCGCGTCGAGAACCCCTCCGAGAAGGGCCCGCACTTCCGCATCTTCGCGGGGGCGAGCGTCGAACTGGGCGCCGCCTGGCAGAAGGTCTCCAACGAGGGCCGCGACTACCTCTCGGTCAAGCTGGACGACCCGAGCTTCCCCGCTCCGATCTACGCCACCTTGATCCAGGTCGAAGGCGAGGAAGGCCTGCAGCTGATCTGGTCCCGGCCGAACCGGGACTGAGGCCACAGCCAGAGGGCTCCGCCGCGAGGCGGGGCCTTCTTCCTTTCAATTGGAGACGCCCTCATGACCGTCGACACCATCGAGGAATTGCGCGCCGAGCTGCGGGAATGCCTGTTCACGCCCGCGGAGCGCAAGGCGCTCGAAGCCGAACTGGCCGACCTCATCCGCCAGCGGAACGAAGCACTCGCGCCGAAGGAGGAGGGGGCGTAAGCCCCCTCGTCGAGCGACTTACCGCACGGCGTGCAACAGCTCCGCTCATCCGTTGAGGACGTCCTTGATGGCTTTGGCTGACGTGAAGGTGAGCTTCTTGGAAGCTGCGATCGCGATCGTTGCGCCGGTCGACGGATTGCGGCCCTCACGGGCAGGCGTGTCCTTGACCTTGAACTTGCCGAAGCCAGCGATACTTGTCTCGGACCCGCTCGCGGCTGCATCGGCGATGGCCTTGAACACGCCGTCGACGATTGCTTTCGCCTGTGTCTTTGTCAGGCTGTTCTCGGCGGCAATCTTCTCGGCAATCTCATTGGCGGTGGTCATGGGAACAGGCTCCATCTTGCTTCGATTTTCTTCCGTCTGACACCAAGACCGCCGGACGAACAGAGCAGACATCGGAAGCGGGAGCCGTAATCCCCGGAAAACTGACAAAACCTCAGACCTTCTCCTCAGCAGAGGCGTATCCGCGCCTGCGCTTGGCGCGCTCCAGCCGTTCGAACGCCTCGCCCGCTTCCGCGCTGTCCTCGAAGGTTCGCATCATGACCTGCCCGCTCGTGCCAATCCGGCCCCAGTTGCGGATTAGCGAGACCCCGCCGAACAGGGTCGGCTGGATCGAAAGCAAGTAGAACCGCCGCATGTTGCGGGTGGCGTCGATGCGGCGAAGGTGAAGCGGCCCTGGCTTGAGTTTCGGCATGCACGGATTCTCGCTTCCTGCGGACGCGAGGTCCAATGACTTCTTTGAATCGAACAGGCAGTTCGATTCATTTTTTTAATGCATCAATCGCACCGCGATGTCGCGCCAGTCCTTTGGAAAACACTTCCCTGATCGGGCGGCCGTTGCGCGGTTACCGTCCCAGCTTGCGGCCATATCGATCCTCGTCCATCACGTTGCCGGCGAGCGAGAACGCTCCCCGGTTGAGGAGTTTCTGCAGGAGGAATCTTGCATCTTCGCCCTTGGCTGGCTCCGCTTCACAACGCGGCGGGCTCAATTCCGGCGCATCGATGTCCACAATTCTGCTCTTCATACGAAGACGGCGAATGTCTCGGTCAGGATGTCGGGGTGCGACGCGATAACCGCCACATATGCCAATCGCCCCCAACATGCTCGACGGCGAGAGAAGTCCTCACCAATCCCCAGGGTGGCTTCCCTGAGGTTCAGACGACGGTATCTCACAGGTCTGTGATCTCGCCTGGAACGATGATAGATCCCGCTAAGGGTCACGGCGCGGTCGAAAAGAGCCAGGCGGCGGGCGCGGACCGTGAGTGACATGATCACCGGCGTAGCCCCAAATCTAGCTCTCCCAATTTAGCTCGCGTTCTGGCAATTTCGGCCTGATCAGGAGATGACAATGCCTAACCGAATTCCGCTCGACCCTAAACTGCCGAGGGCTTTCAACGAGACGCCGAACGACGCGCGAAGCCAGGCGCAGCTCGATCAATGGTGGGATCGTCCTTATGGTGTCACGTTGGCGGATGGCCGCATCGAGGTGCGGTGCCTGAATGGGGGCGCGTGGGACCGCTCGACTCATTTGGGCGTCGCGGACGATTACGATGCGGCATGCGCATTGGCCGAGGCGAAGCAGGCGGAGTGGCTCAAGTTCCGGGAGCGCCCCTGCGTTTGCTTCGATGCCGATCAGGTCTTGGTGGTCCGGCAGGCGCAGCGGCCAGATGAGGCGCCGCAGCAACTGGCGACGTTCCCTACGGCGGAAGCAGCAACTGACTATTTACGCACCAACTTCCCCGATGCGTAGCCGGATGTTGGGCCGTCCGCATGGGACAGGGATGTCATTCTCGAATTCGGTCTGCTTCGGCCGGCTCGAGAAATCCACACTCGCGGAATTGATCTTGTAGCCACAGCCCTAAGGCGCCAACACGGGTGAAAAAACGCCTCGCCGCTCAAGGTCGGCCGCACTTGACGTCCTCCGTACTCGCGCTCAATGCCGCTGATTGTGCGACCAGCACCGGCGGCGCCGCTTCGGGCGCAACCCTGCTCCGGATTCGCCCAGCTCGTCGCTCAAGTTCTGATCAACATCTTGCTCAAGATTGTCCTCTACATCCGCGCGCGCGATCCTGATCAGGCTTCTGACTTCGAGGGCCGTGTTGGCGGTTGTCCATCCTTGCAGGCCGGATGTCTCCTGGACCTCCTCATCGGTCGCAGCGAGGATTTCCTCGCTCAGTGCTTCGAGCAGGCGGGCCAGATCGAGGCTTGGATGCCAGCGTGTCATCACTTGCTCCAGATCCGTTGCTCGCGCAGCAGAGCCCGTCGCATCCGCCGTCGCGTCGTGTCGTAGTCGAGCTCGGATATGCCGTTGACTTTGCAGATCTCTCTGGCCGCCAGACCGTCGGCCATGCCCGCAATGATCTTCAGCGCCAGCGGATCGTCTTCGAACAGCCGATAGACGTTGGCCAACGTCTGCGCGGCGGCCAGGACCCGCTCCGGATCGGGCACTTCATCGGCCTCCTCGCTGGGCCAGCTTCGCTGGTCCGGATCATCGCGGCTCACAAGCAGCCGTTGCTCGAGCCGCGCACGCCGCCAATGGTCGTTGCAGATGCTGCGCATCACACCGGATAGGAACGCCAGGATGGGGACGTCGGGCGGCCAGGAACGCGAGCCATCGAGGACACGTGCAATCGCCTCGTGGAGGATATCGCTCCAGCCCAGCCCTCCCGGCAGATCGCGGCTCCACAACCGCGCCAGAGCTTTGAGCCGCACGAGCTCGAGATTGGACAGTGCATCGATGGCGGCTGCAACGTCGGCCGCGCGGCCAACTGCGTCATCAGCCCTGTAAGCTATCGTCAATCGTTCCATGGTCACACCATTATGCGCTTCTCCTGGCGCAGCGCGGACAGCGGTTGAAAAACTATTGACGTGTCCGCGTGGGCGGACTTCAGGCGCATCGTCTGTATCGCAACAGGGGAGCCTTCATGGACAACACGCTGGCAGCAGCGCGCCGCTGGTACGCCGAAGACCTGCGATACAAAGTCCCGGTCTTGCGTAACCCGCAGCTGATCGAGGCGTTTGCCTCTGTTCCGCGTGAGCAATTCGTCGGCTCCGGACCGTGGCGCATCATCTCGGACCCGTACAGCGACGCGTTCCTGACCCCAGATATCGACCCGCGCTGGCTTTACCATGACGTTCTCGTGACGATCGATGCGAGCCGCAATCTCAACAATGGCATGCCAAGCTTCTGGGCCCGCAACTTGGAGCATCTCGACATCGCACGCGGAGAACGCGTGCTCCAGGTCGGTGCCGGGACCGGATATTATTCCGCCGTGCTGGCTGAGATTGTCGGACCCGCTGGCCGCGTGACCGCAGTTGAAACCGACCCAATGCTGGCTTCGCAGGCCCGAGCGAATCTCGTGAACTGGCCGCAGGTCAATGTCGTCGCAGGCGACGGTCGGACGGTGGATGTTGGTGAACTTGACGTCATCGTCGTATTCGCCGGATCCACCCACCCATCCCGCCTCTGGCTTGATCGCCTGGTCGGAGGCGGCCGGCTTCTGATGCCGCTGACCGACCCTTGCTGGAGGGGCTTTGTTCTTCGCGTGATCCGGCGTCGAGACCGGTTCGAGGCCTCTTCGATTGGTGCCGTTTCTGTCTATCCTTGCATCGGCGGACGGGACGACGAGGCGGGAAGACGTCTGCACGTCGTGCTCGAAGGCCTGCCGCCCGGCAAAGTTCCGATTCGCGCACTGCATGTCGGTGATCCCAGCTCTGACGATGCCGAAAAGGTCTGGTTTCAAGCGGGAGGGTTTTGGTTGGAACGCGACGCCGCCGAAGCAGATGCCGCCGTCCTGAAATGATCGGGCTGATTTTCGATCGCGCTAAGCCGTCTCACACAGGGCATTCCTCGACTCAGACAAATTATCTCCCAAGACGGTCTCTCAGGACGCACGATTACGTATTGCGCCAAACCTCGACAATTTCTCGGAATACCTCGCGAAGCCGTGGCTTTAGCTTCGCAAGCCGCATCGGATCGACTTGCGGTCGGATCGGCTTGTCTATGTGCGTGCAATCCAGATACGTGGTGTAGCGCAGTTCGATCTGTAGCGCTTCCGTCGAAGAGTTGTGGTGTCTCCGGATCAGGTAGCCCCCCGAGAACGGCTCGTTGCAGACCGTCCGGAAGCGTTGTCGCTTGAAAGCATTGCTTGCCAAACTGGCCGTCTCTTGCCGACACGACGTGCTCCGTAGGTCACCGATGCAGACATCGTCTGCGATCGGTCCAAAGAACGCGTGCAAGTCAAGGAGCAGAACCCGCTCACAAACTATCAGCATGCGGTCAATAAGCTCGGACAGCGCTTCATGGTAAGGTGAGTGATACTTCACCAGCCGTTGCCGAAGACTCTGTTCATCCGGAGGCTTCCGATAGATGGGCGTTCCATCAAACATCGAATCGGAAATCACGGCCTCGTTGAAGGAACCAAATAACAATCCTTCAGGATCTCGGTTTAGATCGGTGACATACCGACTGTGTGTAGCCGCAATAGTCGTAACGCCCAATTCAGGCAGGAAATCGTAGATCAGCGGGAGATGCCAGTCAGTGTTTCTCAGCCAGTTCAGATGAAGTGGCGTGAATGCATCGGCGATTGATAGCGGGACGAAGGTGCCGCTGTGTGGTATGCTGGCAATGACGGGGAGGGATTTCTTCGGAGCTGGTCGCTCTATTCGATATAGCTGCTCGCACTCTCCATTCGGACCAGCTGATGGATCATTCATGGATAGCGCACCTTCGCTGTGGAATTGGCTGGGGTATGTACTCATTAAGCGATCGGCCGAAGAGCAGACATTGCCCATGGTCAAAGAAGGGCAAATGTCGACGTGTAGAAGGCTAGGATATGCTCGCCAAAACGATCTCCCGTAGTACGCGCGTCGGCGGAATCCACTGATCTTCGGCCCCGTAGTTTCCGGCCGTCAAAGCGATCACGAGCTGCAACGCAGGAATGATGAACAGGCGTTGACCGCCTTCCCCCTGTGCCATCCACATGCGCTCTAGGCGGCCGGCCGCCCACCCCTTCGGCTTCCCAAAAGCTACATCGAGAAGAAACCATTGATATCCGTAACGGCGAAGCTCGTCGGAACTGATCACCGGCGTCGTGCAGCGCGTGATCCACTCCGCGGGAACGATCTGTTGGCCATCAAGCTGCCCCGCGGAGAGCATCAACGTTCCGACCCGTGAGAGGTCGCGAACCGACATGCGGGCGCCTGACGCGGCGAATGGCTCGCCATCAGGCCCACTGGCCCATTGCGTCGGTCCCATGCCGAGCGGATCGAAAAGAAACTCGCGTGCGAAGTCATGCAGTGACTTCCCTGACCCTTTTGCGATTAAGCGCGCGAGCAACGCAGTCGCTCCGCCACAATAGCTCCAGTGCGCACCGGGCCTATCGACAATTGGTCGCTCCAAAATGTAACGATAACGGTCGGCAGCGTTGTCCATTGCGGTTTCGCTGTTGCGCGGATCGACATAAGGTAAGCTGCTCTCATCCCAATCCGTGCCCATCGTCATTGAGAGCGCGTGATGGACGGTCACGCGCGAGCGTTCCTCATTGGCAATATCACGATACTCAGGGAATCCGGAAAGCAGGCTCGCCTCCGGCGCAGGTACCCTCCCTTGTTGAAGAGCGATCCCATAAAGCAAAGCCACGATGCTCTTCGAGCAGGATCGCAGATCATGGAGCGTCTCCGCTGTAAACTTAACCGTTCCGAGGTCGCCAACACCTCTCTCGCGATCCTGACCTTCGAAATAGCGCTCGACGATCAGCTTTCCGTTCTGAAAAACAACGACACCATGGATATTCCACACGCGCCGCTCAGCGACTGCTTGATCGAGCCGTCGGATCACGTCAGTGGCGAATTTATCAGGCGGGAATTGAGCCGTTGCTGCCGCAACGCCCGCAGGATTGGCGGACACCACGGCTGCTGCTCCTAGTCCTGAAAGTATCTGGCGACGATTTGGCACGGCCGAACGACCTCATCTTGCGATGTCTCCCCTATATCAAACAGACGCCTTCCAGTGAAGGTCAGCACTGGGGTCATGAACGCCAAAACTCCGAGAGAGTATAATGCGTCGGCTACGAGGCGGACAGCGACCATACGTTTCCTCGGCGAGCCAGGCTGAGCCTGACCTCCAAGTCGTGATTCAACCCCGTGATCAGGGGCACGAATCACGCGTGACAAGCTCGCTGACGAGGAGTGGGGGCCATCAAGCCAATGCTACCGAGCAAGCCCGTAAAGACAAGGAACGGTCCGACATGTCATGTCGTGTTCTGGCCCTTCCGCCTTGAAGTGGCCGTGCCCGGGGCGACTTGAGGGAACGGCGTAGCGGTCCTCCAGGAGAGCGCGGGGAGCGAATTGGATATGCAAGCGACACAACGAATCTGCTTTGTTGGTTTTTCCTCGGCGTCATTCTTCATTGTCGGCGTCGGCATCGTCTTGCCGGCCTGGATCGCGTTCCACGCGGGCGGATCGAGCCTGGTTGGCGTTGTGTTGCTAACCTCGAGCGTCGCTGGATTCGTTCTCGCGCCGCTCAGCGGGTACATCGTCGACCGATACAGCCGTCTCACAGTCACCGCGGCGGGACAAGCGATCAGGGCTTCCGGTCTTCTTGTCTTGTCCTTGGTGCAAGTCCTGCCCGAAGGGCTCTCACGTCCACTCCTGGTTTTATCAGCCGTTCTCGGGGCGTTAGGCTACGCGCTGCTGGCAGGCGCGATGAGCGGCCTGCTCCAGTCACTCATTCCCGAAGCCGAGCGCATGATATCCAACATGCGGCTGTCCTTCTTCAATCAGGCGGGGCTTGCCATAGGGACAGGTGCCGCTGGCTACGCAATCGATCGCCTCGGCAGCACGACTGCGGCGGTCCTGTCTGCCTGCATTGCGTTGGCCATTCTGCCTCTGCTCGGGACGCTCACGCGGACCCCAAGCGGTCACAGGTCGATGAAAGGCCTGACCCCGCTTTCCGCCTCGCGTGAAGCGTTGCGCTATCTTCTGAACGAGCCGCAAAGCCTGTCCGCCGCGGTCACGGTGGGGCTGGCGTTCGCCGTGATCCAGATCACAAATCTGTTGTTGCCTGGCTTCGTTATCCATTCGCTTGGTGGGGGCAGCAATCTCTTCGGCACACTTGAGATGACGGCCGCGATCGCCGGCATGGCCGCTCTCGCTATCGCTGGGATGCCGATGTTCGCCAGGAAACTGGCCGGAGCAACAGCGACCATTCTCGCTGGCGCCGCGGCCGCCTTGATCGCGCTATCCTTCGTGACCAACCCGCTGGTTGCTATTGTGCTGTATGCAGTTGCTGGAATGCTTTGGAACCTGTCACGGGCAGCCGCGAACGGAGATCTTTTGACCGTTGTGGATTCGGCGCTGATCGGACGCGTTCAGGCGTTCACGACTTTGCTGACGGGCGGTCTCGGTGGGGTCATCTTCCTTCTGCCAACCTTGGTCCCCAACGCAACTGAAGCTGGCCTCTACGTGGCCTGTGGGGTGACGATCTTCATCGCCACCGCGCTCGTTGGCCTATGGACCGGCCGCGGCAGACGCCCGCGCATTTGAGTGCTCATGCTTTCGGAGGGGCGTATCGGACCTCCGCTGTCTCCCTGAGACTGACGGCCGAAACGATGTGAGGGATGATCTGCCGCCTTGATGTTCAAGGTTGGGCTTTGCGACCGGTGAACGTCGAAGTTCACAATTCCATCCGCACAATTCGATCGGCTCACCGCCGAGCCCATGAGGCAGAAAGTTTCGGCTCACGCTTCGAAAATCGCATCGTTGGTAGAAGGCCTTGGCGTCGATCGTCGCCTCGAGTCTGGCCCGCCCGCGCCTGCGCTAGCCCGATCTCAACAGCCGAGGGCCGAGTCCCGACACCTGCAAGGCAAGCCGTATCGCGGCGATCACGGGGCCGCCGGGCGCCCATCATCATGAGCGCTTGAGTTGGGACGCAATCAGAGGAATCGCCGTGTAACCGGCTTCGAACTCGGCTCAGACCGGGAAAACTCGGTCTCCTTCTGAACAGGAAGGCGCAGCTCCCTTGCGCGCTCGCTGCGCTCGGCTTGCTGAAATGCAATTTCTTTGCGTACAAACTTCTCTAGCTCGTCTTCTGCGGTTCGCCTGAAATGCTCGCGCGGCGTTCTGGCAATCCCTTTCCGTTCAGTCATAATCTCGCTCCCCGAAATCGATTACAATACGGCAACAGGGAACCCGGCGCTAGGTTTTCTGGGTGCATGCAAGACGGCGGGTCAGAGGCCCGCCTGCGGCCACACAATATCAGGCGCCGGACGCCTTTGCGAGCGTGTTCCGATATCCGGCACGGACATGCCGGCCCAGGCCCAAGTTTCCATTTCGACTTCCTCGATGACAACGAAGATCGCGCAATACTCCTCCCGTGATCAATGAGGGATCGTGCGAGCCCCTTCGAGGACGGCTCTAGTGGCGCCACGGAACGGCTCTCCCGGAGTCCGCACGCGGTCTCCGCCCATTCGCGTGACGATCCTCTCGTGGGTCATCGGCGACTTCACGATGATCAGCGACGGCGGCCAGCTTCTTTCCGGTAGAATCTATTCTCTCCGACGCTCGCCCGCATGTCGGCGCGCCGGAACCAGATGGCGCGTCCGCATCGCAGCGGTGGGTTCCCGGCGGTGAAGATGATCTGCTCATCGGTCCGCATCCGCAGGACCTCGTGTGGCAGTATGAGCGGCCGGCGCGCGAGCTGCTTGGATCGCGTCCGGGAGGAACCGGACATCTGCGAGGACTGGCTCAGCTGGTCAACCTCGACCGTCGTGTCGCCGCAACGCTTCGAGATATAGTCGGCCGTCTCGGGATCATTGATCGCCGAGAAGGAGATCCATGACGCGCTTTCGAACCATTTGCTGGTCGCGTCGCGCCCGCCATAGGCCTCCCGCATCTGGCCGATCGACTGGTAGAGCATCAGTAGGGTGATGCCGTATTTGCGTCCCGCATCGCGCGCAGTTTCGAGAATGCGTAAGTACCCGAGACGGGCGACCTCATCGAGCAGGAACAGGGTGCGACCGTTTACTTCGCCATTGCGATTGTAGATGGCGTTGAGCAGCGAGCCGATGACGACCCGGGCGAGACCGGCATGGTTCTCCAGCGTCTTCAGGTCGAGATTGATGAAGATGTCCGCACCGCCATCCGCGAGCTCGGCCGTCGTGAAGCTCGCCCCAGACACCAGCGCGGCATAGTTGGCATAGGAGAGCCAGTGGGTTTCCTTCACCGCATTTGCGTAGACGCCGCTGAAGGTCTCCGGCGTCATGGCGATGAAGGGCGCGACATTCTCCTTCACGAATCCGGACTCCGAGTTGTCGTAAATCGTCTGAAGCCGCTGGCGCAATTTCGGTTCCGGCTCGGACAAATTGGCGCGGACCTGGCGAAGGTGCTGGTCCTTCTTTTCCGTATGACCGGACAGGCAGACATCGGCGATCAGTGCGGTCAGCAGCTGCAACGCCGAGGCACGAAAGAAGTCGTCCCGCGCCGAGCCCTGGCGCGGAGTGTCGGTCATGACCCATGATGCGACGGCGGCAATGTCCTCTTCCTTGGTCGCGCCGTGCTGGCCGATCCAATCGAGCACATTGAAGCCGATTGTCGAGGAGCGCGGGTCAAGGACAAAGACCTGCCGGCCTGCGTCCCGCCGGTGCGCGCTCACCATTGGCGCGACCTCGTTGGAGGGGTCGAGGACGACCAGCCCGCCGCCCCATTTGAGGGCTGTCGGCACCGTGATCGATGTTGTCTTGAACCCGCCGGAACCGGCGAACACAATGCCGTGCGACGAGCCGAAGGAGCCATCGAAACAGAGCAAAGGCGACTTGCCGCCGACGCCCCATGTCTCGGCATCATCGGCGCGGAAGGACTGGTCGGCGACGGCATCCCGATCGACGCGATAGCGCTCCCCGACCACGATGCCACCTGACTCCGGGAACAGCCGCGCAGCCTCGGTCATTGTCATCCAGTCGGACTCGCCATGGATGGCTCGCCGGCCGCGGACACGGCGCGGAGCGGCGGCCGCGAAGGCGGTGTTGCCCTTCATCGCGACGCGCAGCCCGAATACAGCCACGAGCGCCACGATGGTCGCGCCCACGATGGTCGCCGGATCGGCGTAGGCGAGAAGGCGGTCTCGGGTCGGCACCGCGCCGGCGAAGGAGTGCAGGCGCGCGGTCTCCCGTGAAGCGGCGATCGCGACGACAATCACGCCGCCGAACACGACGCCCCAGCCGGCGGAGCGGATCGCCGTCGCGCCAGCGGCCGCGAACAGGAAGACCACCCCGCTCGCGGCGGCCAACACATAGGGCATGGCGATGCCAATCCGGCCAAGCACCAGGCGCGCGTTCGGCGTTGCTCCGAACTTCGCAAACCAGGCTTCGACGCCGGTGGCGGCAAGGCATAAACCCGCCATCAGAACGGTCGGCGCGATCGCCAGCGCGATCTTATTTGCCTTCATGGCCGAACGCCTTCGCGCCGATCGCCATCAGGCGCTCGCGTTCCGACTCATTGCCGCGAAGCCGCTCCTTGGCGTCGATCAGCAGACCCAGCAGCAGCGCGCGCTTCTCGTAGCGCAGCCCGGCCTTGGCGATCAGGCCACCGAGCTCGATCTTCTCCCGCGTGTCCTTCTTGCGGACGTCAGTAGCGTCGGAGCGGCGCATGCGTTCAGCCCTGTTCAGCCACGCCCGAAGACGCGCCAAACGTGACCGTCGGAGGCGTCTTCGTGGTTCGGGAGCCACCCGCGCGAAAGCGGTTGGCGATCTCCTCGAAGGCCGACAGCAGCGCCTCCTCGTCAATCTCGAACTCGCCGATGCCGGCCTTCAGCGCGATCCGGCCGATCCGCTCGGCCTCCCGCGTTTCAGCCTGCTTCAGCTGCTCCTGGAGGCGAGCGATTTCGTCCCTGATCTGCCGCGAGGGTTTCTTCATTCCGGAAGACCTTTCCTATCTGCTTTGCGCGAAGCGCCAGACAGGAAAGCCGGGGTGAGCGCGAAGCGCGACCCGGGTAATTAACGGGGTCGGCGAAGCCGACGCTTTGGAAGATCATCCCGCCGTTCCGAAGGAGCGGCTTCCAAGGGCGCAGTTATACGTCGCTGGCGCGACGTCCTGCTTCCCGCCCCGAATAGGCGAGGCCGATCCGGACGAACAGAGTGTTCGTTCGCTTCGGGATCGCGCCTGCCGTGGCTATCACCCATTTCACCGTCCAGATCATCGGCCGCGCCAGCGGACGCAGCGCCGTTCTGTCGGCCGCGTACCGCCATTGCGCCCGCATGGAGCACGAGGCGGAGGCCAGGGCCGTCGACTACTCGAACAAGCGCGGCCTGGCGCATGAAGAATTCCTCCTGCCAGCGGACGCGCCGGTCTGGGCCCGCACGCTGATCGCCGACCGCTCCGTGGCGGGCGCGGCCGAAGCGTTCTGGAACAAGGTCGAAGCCTTCGAGAAACGATCCGATGCGCAGTTCGCTCGCGAAGCGATCATCGCCCTGCCGGTGGAGCTCACGACTGAACAGAATATCGCTCTCATGCGCCAGTTCGTGGCGCAGGAGATTTTGTCGCGTGGACAGGTCGCCGACTGGGTCTATCACGACGTGTCAGGCAATCCGCATGTCCACCTGATGACGACGCTGCGGCCCCTGACAGAGGACGGTTTCGGCGGCAAGAGGATCGCTCTGCTCGGCGAAGACGGCACTCCACTCCGCACCGAGGCCGGCAAAATCCGCTATGCGCTCTGGGCCGGTGACAAGCAGGAGTTCCTGGCGCAACGGGCGCGGTGGATCGATCTGCAAAACTACCATCTTGCACTCGCCGGCCTCGACGTTCGTGTCGATGGCCGTTCCTATGCCGAGCGCGGCATCGACCTCGTCCCGACCACCCATATCGGTGTCGCGGCAAAAGCGATCGATCGGAAGGCGAAGCTTGAGGGTGCGGGGCCGGGGCTTGATCGGCTGGCGGTCTTCGATGAGAGCCGGGCCGAGAACGCCCGCCGCATCGAGCGCCGGCCGGAAATCGTGCTCGACCTCGTCAGCCGCGAGAAGAGCGTCTTCGACCAGCGCGATATCGCCAAGGTGCTGCATCGCTATGTCGATGATCCCGGCACCTTCCAGCTCCTCCTGCACCGCATCCTCGAGAGCCCGGATGTCGTACGGTTGCAGGCCGATAGCATTGACTTTGCAACCGGCGCGCGGGTGCCGGCGAAGCTTACGACGCGCGAGCTGATCCGGCTGGAAGCCGATATGGCGCGACGCGCGATCGGCCTCGCCAGGACCGATAGCTTCGGTGTCCAGGAGAAGGTCTTGGGCGAGGTGCTGGCGCGGCATGCGCAGCTCTCGGTGGAGCAGCGCGCGGCGATTGAGCATGTCATGGCGCCGGCGCGGATCGCGGCCGTGATTGGCCGCGCTGGCGCCGGCAAGACGACGATGATGCGCGCGGCGCGCGAAGTGTGGGAAGCGGCCGGGCACCGCGTCGTCGGCGCGGCGCTTGCCGGCAAGGCTGCCGAAGGCCTGTCGCGCGAAGCGGGGATCGTCTCGCATACGCTGGCGTCGTGGGAGCTGCGCTGGCAGAACGGCCGTGACGCCCTCGATGGGCGGACCGTCATGGTGATCGACGAGGCCGGCATGATCGCTTCGCGGCAGATGGCGACCTTTGTGGAAGCCGTATCGCGGACTGGGGCAAAACTGGTTCTGGTCGGCGATCCCGACCAGCTCCAGCCGATCGAGGCGGGCGCCGCCTTCCGGTCGATCTCCGAGCGCATCGGCTATGCCGAGCTCGAGACCATCTATCGCCAGCGCGAGCAATGGATGCGGGACGCTTCGCTCGATCTCGCGCGCGGACGCATCGCCGATGCCCTCTCGGCCTATGGCGCCCAGGGCCGCATTCTCGGCTCCGAGCTCAAGGCCCAGGCGATTGACAACCTGATCGCGGACTGGAACCGCGATTACGATTCGGCCAAGACCTCACTGATCCTGGCGCATCTGCGCCGCGATGTGCGCGCCCTCAATGACCTGGCACGCGGCAAGCTGATCGAGCGCGGCCTCCTCGAGGAAGGACATGCGTTCCGGACCGCGGACGGCGAGCGCCGCTTTGCCGTCGGCGATCAGATCATGTTTCTGCAGAACGAGGGCTCGCTTGGTGTCAAGAACGGCATGATCGGCAAGGTCGTGGAAGCCGAGCCCAGGCGCTTCATCGCCGAGCTCGGCGAGGGCGAGCATCGTCAGCGGGTCGAGGTCGATCAGCGGTTCTATCGCCACGTCGATCACGGCTACGCCACCACCATTCACAAATCCCAGGGCGCGACCGTCGACCGGGTGAAAGTGCTGGCGAGCCTCTCGCTCGACCGCCACCTGACCTATGTCGCGATGACCCGGCATCGCGAGGACGTGGCGCTCTATTACGGCCGTCGGTCGTTCGGCTTCAACGACGGGCTGATCGCAGTCCTCTCACGGCTAAACGCCAAGGAAACCACCCTCGATTATGCCGGCGGCCGCCTCTTTCGCGACGCGCTGCGCTTCGCCTCCAACCGCGGCCTGCACATCGTCCAGGTCGCCCGCACGCTCGTCCGCGACCGTGTCCGCTGGACCATCCGCCAGAAGGACAAGGTGGCCCGACTCGCACGACGCTTGCGCGTCGTCGGCGAAAAACTAGGGCTGGCCAAAGCACGCACATCAACCGTCACCGCCACAAGGAAGGAGGCCCCACCCATGGTCGCCGGCGTCACCACGTTCCCCAAGTCCCTGGTCGATACGGTCGAGGATAAGATCCTCGCCGACCCCGCCGTCAAGAAGCAATGGGAGGATGTCTCCGCGCGCTTCCGTCTCGTCTTTGCCGATCCCGAGCGGGCGTTCAGGACGGCAAACTTTGACGCCATCCTGAAGGATCCCGCCGCGGCCACTTCGACGCTCCAGCGTCTGGCTTTGAACCCCGAATCCTTTGGGGCGCTCCGCGGCAAGGTCGGTCTGCTGGCGGGTAAGGCCAAAAGCCAAGAGCGCCAACGGGCCGAGGCCAATGCGCCCGCACTGAAGAAGGATATCGAGCGCTACTTACGTCTTCGCGCCGAGGCCGAGCACAAGCATGCGGCTGAGGAGCGCGCGATCCGGCACCGCGTCGCCATCGACGTCCCTGCTCTGTCGCGCGATGCGCGCCGTGTGCTCGAGCGCGTGCGCGATGCCATTGACCGGAACGACCTGCCGAGCGCCCTGGAGTTCGCGCTGGCGGACCGGATGGTGAAGGCGGAAATCGAAGGCTTCAACAAGGCGGTCGCCGAGCGGTTCGGCGATCGGACCTTCCTGCCGAACGCCGCCAGAGAGCCGAACGGCCAGGCCTTCGAGAAGGCAGCGGCCGGCATGGATCCTGCGCGTCGCGACCAACTGAAAGAGGCCTGGCCCGCGATGCGTGCCGCGCAGCAACTCGCAGCAGGGGAACGCACCGCGCAGGCTCTCAAGCAGGCCGAAGCGCAGCGCCTGACGCAGCGCCAGGGACAGACTCTGAAATGAGTGCTCGACGCGTCCCTGTGATGATCCTGGCGGCCGGCGCCGGCCTCATGATTGCCCTGGCGTTTGCAGGCTGCTGCGCAGGACTGCGCATCAACATGACGCCGAGCTACCCGCGGGGTCTCTGGCAGATCGAGACGCTGGATCGGGCCGCCGCCGCTGGCGATCTCGTCTTCATCTGTCCGCCCGACACGGCCGAGTTCGAACGCGCATTTGCGCGCGGTTACATCCGGCGCGGACTTTGCGCCGGCGGCCTGAGCCCGCTCATCAAGACCGTCGCCGCGATCGGCGGCCAACAGGTTGATGTGGCTGATCAGGTCTCGATCGACGGCCGTCCGCTCCCCGGTTCCGATATCCGGCATACCGATGCTGCAGGCCGTCCTCTCGCGGTGTTTGCCGGCGGCGTCATTCCTGCCGGCGACCTCTATCTCCATTCCGATTTCGTAGGTTCCTATGATTCCCGATACTTTGGACCGATCCCAGCATCTGGCGTCCTCGGCCTCGCGCGGCCGATTCTCACCCTCAGCCCATAGCGACTGGCGCACAGCGGCATTGGTCGTCGCGGCCGCGGTGGTGGGCGCCGTCGCCTGGAGCGGTCAGGCGCTCACCTTGCCGCTCGGCTGCGCCTTTCCAAGGTTGTGGTCATCGGCGCGATCGCGAATCGCTGCAGCAATGGTCTCGGCGGCCTATTTCCTTGCGGCATCGCGCGGATTGCCGCAGGGGGCCGTCAATTTCTACGGCACTGATGTCGGCTTCGGCATAGCCTTGTGGCTCTGCGCCGCGGCAGCCTTCGTTCTCGTCCATGCCGTCGCTTGGCAAGGGCAGCCGGGATGGGGCAGGGCGCTTCGGTTTGCCCTTGCGGCGATCTTGATGAGTGTGCCGCCGTTCGGGATCGTCGGATGGGCGCAGCCCGTTACAGCGGCTGGCGTTCTGTTTCCAGGTTGGGGCTGGTGGGGATTGGCTGCGACAGCAGCCATCCTGCTCACGATGACAACGCCCAAGTGGCCGATCGCCGCGCTCGTCGCGACCGGCTTTTGGACCTGGTCGGCTTCGCATTGGGTCGCACCGTCGGAACCTGACGGCTGGGTCGGACTCGATACCAAGCTTGGCAGCGCGCTCGGCCGGGCCCCGGACCTCGATGAATCCCAGGCGCTTCTGCAGCGCGTGCGCGAAGCGGGCGCGGCCGGAGCTCGCGTTGTCGTACTCCCCGAAAGTGCGGCCGGGCTGTGGACGCCGACCACGAGCAGCTTCTGGATGGATGGTCTGCGCGGCACCGGCATCACGGTGATCGTCGGCGCCGCGATCGTCCAGCGCGAAGGCTATGACAACGCCATGATCGAGATCGGCCCCAGCGGCGCGCACGACCTCTATGGCGAACGTATGCCGGTCCCGGTCTCCATGTGGCAACCCTGGCTCGCCTGGATCGGGCAGGGTGGCGGGGCCAGGGCTACCTTTTTCGGCAATCCCGTCGTCGAGTCCGCCGGCCGCCGCGTCGCACCGCTGATCTGTTACGAGCAGCTGCTCGTCTGGCCCGTGCTGCAGTCCATGCGCCATTCGCCCGACGTGCTCGTCGCCATCGGCAACGACTGGTGGACCGCCGAGACCAGGATCCTCGCAATCCAAAAGGCCAGCACCCAAGCCTGGGCGCGCCTGTTTGCGCTGCCGCTCGTGCTCTCGTTCAACACCTGAAGGGGGATCATCATGATCGATGCCGCGACCATCCACCAATGTGCCGATCCCGGCCTGAAGCCCGCGATCGTCGAAAAGTTCATTCGGGCGGTCGGATCGCCCGATCCGCTCGCCGTCACGATTCGCGCCGGCAACCGCGTCATCCTGGTGACGCCACCCAAGTCGCCGGATGACGCCATGGAGCTGGTCCGTCGTTACGTCGGCCAGGCTATGGTCCGTGTTGGCGTCACCCAATACCCGGCCGGACTCGGCGTCGCCGACGTCGCCGAGCTCAAACCCGACCTCCTCGACGCCTGCGCGAATATCAGGATGGGCACTGCGCTTTTCGGCAAAGTCTACCGCATCGTCACCAAATGGTATGGCGCGCTGCTCGACGAGGCGTTCGGCGATGCGATCGACGCCTGGAAGACCGGCTATTTCGACGGGAAGTACGTGTTCGACCAGCCCGATCCTGGCCACCTCCCGGCCCGCAAGGGGGCGTCGGACGCTGGCGACAAGCCCGTGGGCGACGATGACGCGGCAAGGCCTGCGAGCAGTCCGGACAATGGGACCCCACACGACAAGCAGCCGGATGATCCCAACAAGGCGGGCATCCGGATTGATTTGACTGGCATCGGCGTCGGCAAGTCGAAATAGGCTGGAAAGCCAGAGTCCAATGGTGGATAGGCGGCAGCGCTACGTGTCGGCCGTTAGTTCCTTCCGGCCGATTCTGCGGAGCATGCGTCGCCGCTCTGACGGGTGTTCGCATATTCGCTCATGCGCGCGAGGCTCGGCGACACAAGGTCGCTTTCCAGGTGCTCATTCTCTTCCGCCGGGCATCCGACAGGTTTGTCACCGATCAACGGCACACCTTTCACAGAGCCCGGCTCTTGGTCGCTCAGGCCACACCAACTTGGCCGAATTCGCCGCATTCTGCTCGGCTAGCGCCCAGCCTCTCTTCAATCTATAAGGAGCCGCAGGGCAGTACGCGCTGCCTCGGGGCTTAGAAACCCCTCGATTAGCGGTTGGTGCCGGCCGTGACGGCACCGGGATCCTCTGACCTAACGGCCGGGGGCCTGTGACGTATGTCCAGGCGCCTCGGTGCTAAAGGTCATAGGGACCGTCTAATCGCGGTTTTCTAACCCCCGGCTTAGATCAAGGGGATTGTCGTCGGCGGGGGCGCACCGCGGACCAAGTCTGTGTGAGAATTGTGGTATCGAACAATGATGATGATCCGCCCGGCGCCGGGCTCAATTGCAATCTTGGGCACATTTTCGGGGAAATGGCGCAACCTGAGCTTGAGCGCCTGACCGTCGACGCCATTCGCGAATACCGTGCTAGCGTCGCGCTCGCCGAAGCCGCCAGACTGGAACGGGTAGCCGCGGAGGCCGATCCAGATTGTTGTCCCGAACGCCGAGCGGAGCTCCAACGAATCCATGAACATGCGGAGGCCGAGCATCGGGCGCGTCAGCTTGTCCTCAATAACCTGATCGATCGCCTCGGCTACGTTCCCAAAGTCCCAGCCGGCTAATCGTTGCGACTCAGAGGGTCCCCGCCGAGTAGGAACCGTCCGGTGAACGTGTCACGATAGACCAATTAGATTAACTTCTTCTCCATGGCGATGCGGACAGCCTGCTGGAGATTGCTGGCGCCGAGTTTATCGCGCGCGTTATCCAGATAGAACTGGACTGTTCGCGGCTTGATCCCGAGCAGATCCGCAATCACGTTCATCGACTTGCCGTGTGACGACCAGCTGAGCGAGGTCGCTTCCTGCGTCGACAACGTCACATTCCCTGTTTTGAAGGACGACTCAGACGCTAGGCTGAGGTGAACATGAATGTAAGCGAGTGCCAATGCCGCCTGCATCGGATCCCATGGTGGGACCTCCACCCGCCGCCGATCTGATGCGAGTGTGATCATTGCGGTGCGGCCATAGCTTGTCCTGATCGGAACGGAAACGCCGGACCGTATGCCGAAGTCAGTTGCCTCCGAATAGAATTGTTTGATCTCCCGCGAGCTCCTCCGTACGTCGCGCTCCTCCGCCGACCAGGCGAACATCCGCATGCTGCGCTTGGCGGTCGTCACGACAGGGTCGATGATCGTGTACTGCTTTGCAAAATAGAGGTTCAGCCATTCCGCAGGATAATCGCTGAAAGCAACCGCGTCATCGGCGTGAACATGAATGTAGGCGTAGCGATCGAAACCCGATGAGACAGTGAACTTCTTGAGCGCGTTGCGAATGGAGCGCTCGTCGTGTGCCAGATCGACGGCGTCGATCAACCCCTGCAATTGCGCGTCCAATGTAAATTTATCCTCGTCTCTTTCTTGTTGTTGTTGCGAGTATCAGCGAGACGCCGACCTTTCTCGTCGAATGAGCATCATAATGCTCTCATCCCTCTGAATCGATGATCGTTTGGAGTGACGCTCCTTACTTACTTATTTCCATCCCGGTCGTCCTGCGCATGCCCGTACGCGTTCTGATCCTGGCGCTGACTTAAACCACTCTCTTCAAACCAGAGCTTCAATTCCTGTGGCGGTGGAACTGCACTCGGTTCTGCATTGCTCGCGCACGTGCAGCCTCGCACAGGCGCTTTCATCGTGCAGGCGAACCGGGAACTCGCACCTTCTGTCCTATGCTGAGGACGAGAACGGCCCAGGCTTACGAACCGCAGGCGTGTCCAGAGTCACTCAGTATCGATGTGTCCTCCCCTCGTCATCATTCGATTGGCTTGAGCCATTTACCGCATGATCGAAGAATTGACTATATGCGTCGCGTTGTAGTTGCGGCATGCCAACTATGACGTCCTGCATAAACTTCTTGAAGGGGCGGTGACCGGTCACTGAACTTGTATCCAGTGGGCATTTAGAATCCCCGGTTTTGTACGCGCGCGTCGCGGGTGGACCAACGGGCGATCGGCGAGGCTGGTCGGACTTACGCAGCCGATCGTCCGTTGCGGTGTGAGTGTTTCAGCGAGGAGTGTGGGCGCTCCTGTTGTAGGGGGCCACCCGTGCGAAGACTTGGTCCGTGCTGTTGCGATCGAATGGATCTTAGATTGCCGGTCGAGGGCGACAGATTGCGGACCGTCATGATTCTCGATCATGCTCTGTCGAAAAGAGCTCATTCCGCGGGATAACCGCTGAAGCAACGGCATCGTCAACGCTAACATGAATGTAGGCGGAGCGATCGAAGCCGGATGAGACAGTAAAATTCTTGAGCGCGTCGCGGATGGAGCGCTCGTCGTGTGGCCAGATCATAGATCGATTCCCCTCTGCAGTTGCCCATCCAACCGAATCTTCGTCTTCTTGTTCTGAACATTACCGATTCCAACCTAGCTCGTCGGAGGAGCATCAAGACTTCTGCTTCGATGACCTTTCGAACGAGTCGACGGATTCAATCCCCCTTAGCTTGCCTATTGATCTCCATTCGACCGCCACCTCCCGGGATTCCCGGAATTCTCGACGAGCTGAACCGGCTTTCCTTCCCCTACCGCTGGTCGACACGCGCTGTCCTCCTCGACAAGACGGAGGCGGTGAAACTTTTGTCCAGGGTCCGCCGGCGGGTAGTTCGCTAAGCGAAAGTTGATTGCCGCCATCGTGCCGTTGCATTTGAGCGCCGTCTCAAACCGGTTCGCGGTGCGACCGCCCCCGCCGAATGACGTTCAGACGGCCTATCTGAACGACCTTTGTCAGATCGCGCGGACGGTCTCAGTCGAGACGCCAAGCGCCTCAGAACTGGTTCGTCCGCAGCGTAGGATTGGCTTCAACACCAATATCCGAGTGGCGCATAAACACCAACTAATGTCTAACATGCGACATTTTTATGTTGCATATCCAACAAAACGAGGCCAAGCTAGACGTATGGAGGTGTGCGCCTTTGTCCGACTACGGATTCTTCAAATCTGATTCGACAGCCGAGCTGCTCGACAAATCCACGAAATCACTGGCTCGCTCCCTGGAATGGACCAGCTTTTTCGAAGAAGCCCTATTCCCGCGGGCCATGCTCTACGGAATTCTCGAAGAACTGCGCTGGGCTCTCGTCTCCTTCGCCATGGCCGTATCGTCGGCGCCCACGACGCTCGAAATCGCCAAAAACGCCTTCCTGGCGGATGAGTTTCGAGATGACGTCGCAAACTTCCATGGCGGGAGATCGCCTGCGTCGCATGGCTTCAACAAGAGGGGATGACGAGATGTCCGAAGCCGCGACGATCAAGCAGGTCGAAGAGGCGATTGCTGCCGTCCCGGGATGGGATAAGACTAAGGTGACCAAGCGTCCCCTCGTAGGAGGATTGCTCAATTCAAACTGGCTCGTTCACCATGCCGGTACCGATTACTTCCTGAAGGTTTTCGGGATTGGATCGGATAGCTTTGTCGATCGCAAGCTGTCCAACGAGGCCGCGTCCAGGGCGCATGCCATAGGCATCACGCCTCGCGTCGAGTTCTTCAGTCTTGAGAAGGGCGCCGAGGTCATTGAATTCCTGCAGGGGTACCGCGCCTCGACGAACGCCGACTTCGCGCGCAAGGACTTTCTCTCCTCAGTGATCGGTCTCTACCGGCAGCTCAATGCATGCGAGCGTTTATCGGTCACAAAGGACGTGTTCGCGATGACCGATGAGCATATCCAGCAAGGCGACGCGCTCGGCGCCATCAGGCCCGCCGACTTCGAGTGGCTGTCCTGTCAGTATCAACGCGCAAAGGCGGCCTTCGTCGCTTCCGGCCTCGATCTGGTTCCCTGCCATAACGATCCGATGCCGGGCAACTTCATGGTCAAAATGTCTGACCAGAACCAGATCGTGGACATGAAGATCATCGATTTTGAATTCGCGTCGAACAACGAGCGGGCGTACGAAATCGGCGTATTCCTCGGCGAGGTCTTCGTGGACGAGGAAACAACGCTCGAATTAATCGAGCAATATTACGGAACGGTACGGCAGGAATTGGTTGCCCGCGTATGGGTGGCGCGCGCGGTCGCCGACATGAAGTGGGGCTCGTGGGCCGTTCAGCAAAGGCAGATGTCGAACTGGGATTTCGACTACCAGAAATACGGCATTTGGAAATATGCGCGGGCGCGCAAGCTGTTCGACGACCCGAGATGGAACGATTGGCTCCGCTACATCTGAGTGCTCTGGCGGACAAATCGCGCCAGACAGACCATAGTCATCGCGAACTTCATTTGGACATGCGATGAGCGCATGAAGCCGCATTCTTTCGGTTTGCGAAGCGCGCTCTTGAGGTGTAAAGGGGAAGCCCATTTGCCTAGCCTTGTTGCGTTGGCGCCGCTTGCTCTGCAACCGCTAGCCAAGCAGATATGATCATTTCACAGAATGTGACCGTCAAGCCGACGGTTATCGATCGTCATTGACTCGACTAGGGCATCGATCTGTGCCTTGGTGGTGCCCGGCGTGATAACCAGGTGGCTTACGTCCTGCGTCACGATCTGCCATTTGATCCTAACGTACTCTTCGACAGGAGGAAGAACGACAGTGAGCGCGCTGGGATTGCGCCAAGCGCTCATGCCGCGTGCCTTCAACTCGTCGACCGTGTAAGCCGCCAATCCCACACATTGTTCAAACATTCGTTTGATGCCCTCGATACCCAAACTTCGTATCGCATACCAAAGAATGACCGGTGTGTACGCACTCCGCGATCCGCTCAAAGTGGTATCAGAACTCCCAATGTAGTTGGCCGTTTGCAATACTCGCTGGACGTGCTGCTTGCGCGCTAAAACGACCCCGCAAGGGATGGGCGCACCAAAAAATTTGTGACCACTGAGCATTATCGAGTCAGCCCCGTCGAGAAAATCGAAGGGCGTCCTTGGAGTTTGGAACGGCGCATATGGCCCGCACAGCGCCGCGTCGGAATGAATGTAAACCTCTTCAACTCCTACGTCATGTAAGGCTTGGCGAATCTTTTTGATGTCGTCCTTGCCCTCTTTCATCGTGGTTCCAATGTTTGCGACTACAATCGCGGGCCGCTGTCGAGAGCGGATCGCCTGTTGTGCAAGATCCTCATAGGCTATTTCTCCACTAGGCTCTGCCCGCACTACAACGTGTTCAAGACGGAGAAGCCGAATTGCTTTGCTCACACTGTAGTGAGTGTCACGCGAGAAGTAGGCTACAGCATTCGGATACAACTCTCGGCCGAGATACAATCCGTAAGTATTTCCTTCAGTCCCCCCGTTTGTAACATAACCCCAAGTTTCGGAAGGGGGGGCTCGGAATAATCCGGCAAAGAACTCGACGACTTCGCATTCCAAAAGACGAGAGCTAACCCGATAGGTTTCCGGTCCAAATGGATCACCGACATTGTTGCCTGAAAAGTTCATGAAACGCCACAACGACTCGTAACTGAATCCTTTGGCGAAGGGGTAACCAAGAAAAGATTCGTTTGCCGCCTTCATAGCGTCAAACAGATCATCAAGGCGTCTTTGCTGTTGGTGATCAAGCATCAGGAGACCCCTGTGAACATTCAAGTGATCACGCTCTCCGGCGCGTTGGGCTGACGCAGCATCGGGAAGAACGGGGGGGAACTGCCAACCTGGACCTCCGCCAAGACATTCCACCCTAGGCGCTCATAAAGTCGCATCGCATGCGGGCTGGTCGCCTCTAAGTACACGAGCCTCTGCGCGTTATCCGAGAGCCCCGTGGCGTGTCGAAGAAGATGTTCTCCTAGCCCTAATCGCTGATGCATAGGATCGATAGCTACCATGGTTAGATACCAATGCGGCTGATGCGGGTGGTACTTGCCGAATGATTCGAAGACTCTTTCGGTTTCCGAGTGCCTGTGCGTTTGTATGCTCTTGAGAAGAAACTTCATCATGCTGGTGTTGTCGCGCTTTTCGCCTTCTGTCTGCCACAAGATGGCGCCTTTGTCCCCGTCGTTTAGGTATGCGCCGCTCTTACTCGAATATGGATTGCCGCAGTAGTATTCAATGAATCCTTTAAAATGCTGTAGGTACTCTCGCGGTTCGGGATATAGCCACCGCAACAAAGGACACATCGTGAATGCGGTTGTCAGTATCGCGTCGACTCTCGACTGATCCTCCAGATCGACAGTTTTGATCGATGTGGCATCCACGTGATCGGCTTGCATAGTACCTCCTTGCGCTGCCAGCGCCGACTGAGGCCGTACCGATCTGGCGCTTCGAATGCACCGATCGCATCGGCCATAAACCGCGGTAGCAAAAGCCGGGCCAAAGAAATCCAGTGTATCGTCTCACTTCTTGGGTCGTGATGTCGTCTTCGCGACAGGACCGGACATGTTGCACACCAGCGCGGCGTTTTTCCAACACGGATTGATCGTGCGACGCCTTGCAAGACATTGAAGGAAACTTGCCTAGGCCGGCATGCAGTTGCTGTCCGCGAGCCAGCGGTTACGGGGAAACGAAAAGCCTCGGCCGCTTCGACTGATCCGCAACAGCGAGCCGAGAGTTATTTTTCGCACGATGTCGCTCCTCAGAAGCTCGTATCCATCCGGCGAGGCTTTCAGCAACCCATCGTTCTCCTGCTGCCACGGCGCCCTAGCGGATTGCCTGTAAGGCGCAAGAGTCGCACCCTATGATCCTGTTGCCGATGGGCGGATTCGCTGGCGCGGGCAGGATAGCTGCCGAGGCTGGCGATGGTGATAAGGTGGTGCGGGAGTGCCGTCCGCACTTTGTCGTCGCTTAGACGAGCACTTCAGTTGCTGTCAAACGCGAGGGCTGGTGGGGCGTGTGGAGCGGAACGGTTGAGCATCGTCCGCCAGAAGACCCGTCAACTCAAGATGCGATAAAGAGAGCGGCTCGGCGCAACGCTCGGCTCAAACCCAATCGAACGCCTCACGCCCTTGGCGACTCCGAAAGACGTGAAGTCAGAGCCCACACGTGATTCCAGGGGCGCTTACCGAAGTTCTACCGCGCGTTGGTACGAAAATTGCTGTCTCCATTTGCGCCGCCGCGCACGCAATTGCGGCCACAGCCACTGATGCCGACGCGACGCTTGCGCTCGATATCACCTAAAGCGCAAGGAGTGTATTGGATGAAGGCGCTCGTCAAGGCCAAGTCCGAGCCTGGATTATGGCTACGCGAAGAACCCGTGCCCACGATCGGATCGAATGACGTCTTGATAAGAGTCAAGAAGACCGGGATCTGCGGTACCGATATCCATATTTTCAATTGGGACGAGTGGGCTCGTAAAGCAGTGCCCGTGCCGATGGTGGTGGGCCATGAGTTCGCGGGCGAAATAGTTGATCTCGGCGCTGCTGTTCAAGGCCTTGTATGTGGCCAGCGTGTCTCGGGGGAGGGGCATGTAATCACAATGCATGGTCGCGCCGCTCGCAGCGGACGCTTTCATCTTGTCTCGCAACCACAAGGGCTCGGCGTCAACATCCAGGGCGCATTTGCTGAATACGTGAGAATTCCCGCTTTTAATGTCGTGCCGTTGCCCGATGATATTGACGACGAACTAGGTGCTATTCTGGATGCGCTTGGCAACGCAGTCCATACAGCGCTGTCCTTCAACCTCGTGGGCGAGGACGTTCTGATCACCGGGGCAGGGCCAATTGGCATTATGAGCGCTGCTGTGGCGAGACATGTCGGTGCTCGTCATATCGTCATCACTGACGTAAATCCGGAGCGGCTAGAACTGGCGGCCAAAACAACGGACGTCGTGCCCGTTGATGTTTCAACGGAAGATCTGGCGTCTGTTAAGGAGCGGTTGGGTATCAAGGAGGGTTTCGACGTTGGTCTGGAAATGAGCGGTGCGTCCGCGGCCTTCAACGATCTGGTTGAGCATCTCGTAGTAGGCGGGAAGATCGCAATGCTTGGTATTCCCTCGAAGCCGTTTGTAGTTGATTGGACCAAGCTCGTTTTCAAGATGCTCACGGTGAAGGGCATCTATGGCCGAGAGATGTTCGAAACCTGGCACAAGATGCTAGGCATGGTGCAGACCGGCCTCGATGTGCGAACGGTTATTACGCACCGCTTACCGGCTCGAGACTTCCAGCTCGGCTTCGACACAATGCAGAGCGGGCGCTCAGGAAAAATTGTCCTCGACTGGAGCCTGATCGGGCATGAGGCCTGCCGGTGATCGGCTTCACCCGCTGCCGAGCCCTCTCAATTCATGAGACGAGGAATGGCTCCCTTACCGAGCTATAGATCGCCAACTGTGCTGCGCCTCGATCCGCCTTTTTCCGCGCCGCCGACCTTAGCCCGAGCGGGAGACAAATGGCCAGGTGAGCGGCCGCGTCGTGCAGCGCGTGCCGGGCGGTGTAACTCGATCGGTGAGGGGTATTCTGCTTGACGTCGATCGAGAAGGCGATCCGATCGCGGTGCGCTTCATCGATGCCGAGAGCAAAGCCGGCACGGCGAATCTGGTCCTCGTGGAAGCTGGGCGATCCGTCGTTCTCCTGCTCGTTTTCGGGCTATCTGCCTGCGATGCTCTTGAGCACGCTGCGCTGGGATATGCAGCAGGCGAGGCAAGCCGAAGGTTGGCTCAAACGGCACAACGGGCGGCTGACGTTAGTGGCCGTCCCGCCCAGTCTGAAAGCCAAACCGCCCGGCGAACTGGGAGACCATTCCCAAGCCCAGTGATCAAGGAATTCAAGCAGATTCGCTCGTTGACGCCGGCACAAGGGAGTGCAGACGGTTCGATACAGGTGTTTCTCAACCGCTGCTCCAGTTGTCTTGACATGACAGAAGTCAGTCATTATTATGTTGGAAAATAAACAATTATAATATGGTCTTCTCGCGAACTGGGCACGGGCTGACGATTTTGGCCGCCGTGTCGATCCTTTGAGAATGGCTGGGAATAGGGAGGGATGTCCGTGAACAAAATCGATCTTTCAGCAAAGCACGCGGTCGTGACGGGCGGCAGTTCTGGAATTGGTGCCGCGGTGGTGCGCGCGCTCGCTGCCGCGGGAGCTTCGGTGACCGTGATGGCCCGAAAGCGCGATCATTCGGCTGAAGACGCGAGAATGTACGACGACCCGAAGGTCGACTTCGTCGATCTCGACGTCTCCGATAGCAAAGCGGTAACGCGCGTGTTTGCCGAAGTGGCGGCTCGGAAAGGAATCGATATCTCCGTCCTATCCGCAGGTCTCCTGTTGGCCGGAAAGCTGCTCGACACGGACGATGAGGCTTGGCGTCGTACAATGGCCGTCAATCTGGACGGCCTTTTCTACACGACCCGAGAGTCCATTAGGCACATGATGGCGCAAGGGCGTGGCGGCAAGGTCGTATCCATCGGTTCTATTTCCGGTTACCGGGGTAACCAGGGCTTCGCTGCTTACTGTACGTCGAAAGGCGGCGCCCTCAATTTCATGCGCCAAGTCGCCATGGATTACGCAGCGCACGGTATCAACGTGAACGCGGTCGCTCCCGGTTTCATCTACACGCCGATGACCGACATCTACGACAAAGAGACCAAGGCGAAGCTTGCGGCACAGACGCCCGACGGGAAGTGGGGTACGTCGGAGCAAATTGCAGATGCTGTGATGTTTCTCAGCTCGAACTTGGCTGACCACATCCATGGTCAAAGCATTCTAGTCGATGGCGGCTGGACGCTGGGCGTGTTCGCCCAGCCATAGCCGCACGCCGCAAATGAGAAATGCGTCGCCCGTTGAGTCCGCTCCGTCTGCGGAGTTGGCGACGCGCGTCAAAAGCAATGCGTAATCTCAAACCATCCTCGCAACTAAACGGAGCTCTAAAATGAAGAGACGACAGTTTCTCTCCAGTGCTGCCACACTGGGTGTTGCGGCGGTCGCAGGTCTTAACGCGAGCAGTGCACAAAGCCAAAATGCAGCGCCAATTCCAATCGGGTCAGCGCTGCCAATGTCCGGCGCAGCCGCGGGCGACGGTGTCGAGTTCAAGAACGGCCTTCAGTTGGCCGCCGAAGAAATCAATGCGTCGGGCGGAATCCTCGGGCGTCCGGTCGAGATACACATTGAAGATACGCGCGACATGGGGGCTGATCTCGTCGGCCAAGCTATGCAGCGCCTCATTGATCGATACAAAACGCCAGCGATCGTCAACGGCTACAATCTGGGCGCCAACATGGTGGAGCTCGATGTTGCTGCAGACAACGACGTTATCGTGATGCACAACAACACGCAGATTGCACACCAGGAGAAATTCAAGACCGACCCCAAGCGATTCTACGGTGGTTTTCAGACCGACCCGGCAGAATACTGGTATGGGCCTGGCTGTCTCGGGTTTCTCAATTCCCTCGTCGCTTCCGGCCAATGGAAGCCGGCCAACAAGAAAATCGCAATCGTAGCGTCGGCGGTTGAATACTCCATCGTCATCGGCAACGCAATCCGAGACAAGGCGGCCGAACATGGATGGAATGTATCGCTCTATGAAACGGTGCCGTTTCCGACAAACCAATGGGGACCGGTGCTTGCCAAGCTGCGGGAGGATCCACCCGCAGCAATTCTGATAACGCACTTTCTTGCGCAGGATCTCGCTCAGTTCATGACGCAGTTTCTAACGCGTCCGACGCAAAGTTTGATCTACATGCAATACGGTCCTTCGCTGCCAGTATTTCGGGAGATCGGCGGCTCGGCGGTCAACGGCGTCATCTATTCTACGGTCATCGGCGGTCTTCCGGACGAGTTTGCAAGTGGTTTCCGCGACAAATACAAAGCCAAGTTCGGTAAAACGGCGGCGTGGCTCACCGGAGCTCAAACTTACGATGCGCTGTGGATGTATGCAGTGGCGGCTGCCACCGCGGGAGGTCCCGGCAAACCCTCCGATGGTAGCCAAGCGCGCAAAGTTGCTGCCGCACTGCGCAAGCTAGTCTATCGTGGCGTCAGCGGCGCATTCCACTTCGACCCGGCTGGTCAGGTAGCCTTCAGCTATCCCACACAGATCAAGGATCCTTCATTGGGGCTGCCGCACCAGTTCTTGCAGCATCAGGACTATCGCACGGAGCCACGATTGATTGCCCCGGCACTTTACGCAACCGATCCTTTCAAGTTGCCGCCGTGGCTGACCTGAGAGGCGCCGGTCGAAGCCTCGGCCCTTAACCAGAACGTCGCGTCTGTCGCCAACCGGAGAGAGCGGAAGCTATGCAAGACACGCAATCTCTTTTAGTTTGTGAAGGCGTGACGCGACGTTTTGGCTCGCTTGTTGCGGTGGACAATATCTCGATCGCAGTCAAACGAGGCGAGATCCTGGGAATTGGCGGGCCTAATGGAGCCGGCAAGACGACGCTGTTCGATGTCATTACCGGAATAACGCCGGCCAGCGCTGGCCGAATAGTCTTCGACGAGCAAGATATCTCCCGTGTCACGGCCGATCGCATATGCCAACTCGGTGCGGCCCGCACGTTCCAGCTCAATGCCGCATTCGACCATATGACCGTCCGGGAAAACGTAGAGATCGGCGCCTACTTTGGCCGCGAGCGAAGGCTTTTTCCTGGCCTGAAAGTGGGAACAAATACGCGCCGCGCAGCGAGCGAGGCGCTGGAGTTGGTCGGGCTCAGCAGCAAGGCCGGAATGCTTGTTGGTGAGCTTCCTGTGTTCGACCGCAAGCGCCTCATGATCGCCGGTGCTATGGCGACTGCCCCGAAGATGTTGTTTCTGGATGAGCCGGTCGGTGGACTTAACGCGCATGAGATCGATTCCATCATCGATCTGATGCGTAAGCTCAGCGCAGGGGGCTTGACCATCGTGCTCATCGAGCACGTCATGCGCTTCCTGATCGCGCTTTCGAGCCGCGTATTGATCATGCACCATGGCAGTCTGTTGTTCGAAGGTCGTCCTGAACAGGTCGCGGAAGATGACAGAGTCGTCGAGGTCTATCTCGGGCACGGCGCCAAGGATCGTCTGAAACGGTATTTTGCCGGCGGTATTGGGAAAGAGCTATGACACCAGTGCTTGAGCTGAGCTCTGTACGAGCAGGTTACGAGGGGATTGAGGTGCTGCATGGTTTGTCGTTGACCATTGCTGCCGGAGAACTGGTGACCGTTGTTGGTCCCAATGGACATGGCAAGTCCACGTTGCTCCGAGCCATATCGGGCCTGGTTCCGCGACGCGAAGGAGAAATATATCTAGATGGGACTCCGGTTGATCGGCATGTTCACCTGACGGCTGCCCGCGGTATCGCTCACGTGCCGCAGGGCGACATGCTCTTTTCGGGCATGACCGTGCGCGAAAACCTCCTGATGGGAGCCTATCTCTCCCGCGACAGGGCGGAAGTCGCGCGACGGCTCGATGCAGTTTATGCGCTCCTGCCGAAACTTGCGGAGCGGCGTGACCAAAACGTATCGACGCTGTCAGGCGGGGAGCGGCGAATGGTTGGTATCGGGCGCGGCCTGATGATGGACGCGCGGATCATGCTGATTGACGAGCCGTCGCTCGGACTTGCGCCGCTGGTCATCGAACAGATCTATGCGGTGATTGCGGCTCTTGGCCGCGCCGGTCGCACGATCCTGCTCGTCGAAGAGAATCCCGCTCGCGTGGCAGACATCTCCGATCGGCTCTATTTGCTCGATAACGGCGAGTTCGTCTGGTCAGGCCCACCCAACGAGCTGTTGGCGAGCGACGAACTCATCATGGCCTACCTGGGGGGCTGACGCCTTGAATACCTTCTACTCCATTCTGGTCGCAGGTCTGACCGTCGGCGCGCTCTATGCGATTGCGACCATAGGTCTCTCGCTCATATGGGGCGCGCTGGGCGTCCTGAATATGGCTCATGGAGCTCTTCTGACGCTTGGTGGCTACACGGCTTACTACGCAATCTCAGTGAAGGGGCTCCCAGTATGGGCCGGCGTGGCTACCTCGCTCTTGGCGGGGGCAATGGCCGGAGGCCTCCTCTACATTGTAGTGGTGCGCAACGTACTGCGCCAAGACAAGGTGGATTTTGAAACCAACGTGATGATAGCGACCGTTGGAGTTGCAATTGCAGTTGAGAACGGAATCCTGCTGCTGTTCGGTGGTCAGCCTCTCAAGCAGCCAGTATCCATCGACGGATCTGCTTCGTGGAGCGCCCTTGTCGTCCCGTGGCAAAACCTGTCGATATTCGTCGCAGCAATTTTGGCTATGGTGTCGGTTGCGCTGCTCTTGGCACGGACCCGAATGGGGCGAGCGATTCGTGCCACTTCGCAAAGCCGAGACGCTGCGCGCCTGATGGGCGTTGCTGTTGATCGCGTCTACCTTGTGGTCTTGATGCTTTCCGGCTTGATTGCTGCTGGTTGCGGTTTGCTTCTCTCGACGATGACCCAACTGTCGCCCTCGCTTGGCGGTGACCCGATGCTTAAGGCATTTATTATGTGTGTCGTCGCCGGCCTGGGCAACGTGCTCGGTGCGGTGATCGTCTCTTTCGGTCTCGCTCTCCTCGAAGCGTGGACCGAGTATGCGCTGGGCGCGCGTTGGGGATTTCCCATCCTTCTATCCGTAGTCGTCTGCGTCCTCATTTGGCGGCCGACCGGTCTGCTTGGTAACGCTCAGATACGGCGACTTTAGTCGGCCTGCTCCAAACCGGTAACGATACATGACATGGTTGCTCGACAACGAAAATCGAATGGACGCCATCGTTGCCATCGCGCTTGTCGCTATGGCGATCGCTTTGCCCTTCTTGATCGATAGCCGCTATATTCTCGGGCAAGTCATACTAGCGCTGTTCTATGCGTGCATCGCTTCGCAATGGAACTTGGTCTTTGGCTTTGCGGGAATATTCTCATTGGCTCCGATCGCTATCTTTGCGATGGGCGGCTATGCTACAGCAATGCTGTGTTTCTTTTTTGGTTGGTCAGTGTGGGCCGCGCTCATTCCTGCTGCATTGATCGCCGCGGTATTTTCAATATTGCTCGGACTGGCCTGCTTGCGGCTTTCTGGCGTCTATGTCGCCTTGCTAACGCTTGCCGTCACGCAGGTCATGTATCTGCTGATCGTGACGGATGCGGAGTGCTTTGTGAGGGTCGGCAGTGTCTGCCGCCAATTCACCGGTGGCGCAGCCGGCTTCTCCCGGTTCGGAGATCTAGGCACACGGGCGTGGCTGCGGGGCGATTGGATCATCGGCAATTATTTTATTGTTTGCGCACTGCTTGTGGTCACCATGATTGCCACCTGGATGATCTTGAACGGGCCTGCCGGGCTCACGTTCCGGGCGATTCGAGACAATCCGGGTTATGCGGCCGCTCGGGGCATCAACCGCTTCCGGGTGCAGCTTTTAGTATTTGGAATTTCTGCCTTCTTTAGCGGGCTCGCGGGTGGCGTTTACGCTGCGCATTTTCAGGTGATCGGGCCCACCATACTTCAATTGCCCCAGCTAATGTTTATCATTGCGATCGTGGTGATCGGCGGCGTCGGCACGTTTTGGGGACCACTTCTTGGCACTGTTGTCCTGGTTGGCGCGGATGAGTTGATGCGCGAGGCAGGTGAGTTCCGGACTTTCGGTCTCGGAGTCATAATTGCCGGAGCGACAGTACTGATGCCTGGAGGGTTGGCGGGGGCGCTTCACCGGGCTCGTCGGTGGACGGCGACGGCGAAGTTGATGAGAGACAAGGTCAGATGATCGCCGGCTCCGTCGACGAGTTGTCTGTCGACATCAGGGAAGCGCCGTCGCTACTCGAGGAGAGTGGCCCCGGAGATTGCTGACTAAGGGGAGGTCTGGATGCCGGACGATCAACCGATCCTTCTCGCCACGGCGCCCCGAGATAACCATTAATGTTGGATAGGGCAACTATGAGGTTGCAAGTTGATCATTTTATTTCTAGTCACTATGACTGGGGCCAGAGTCCTTCGCGGCGGGTCGTCACAGCCAACTTCCATGCAAAAAAAAGCAACCAGACAGAACAAGATTCGCGCGGCGTTAGACGATGATCCCGCCCTGCGGGTGAACGAACTCGCAAATCTTCTGAAAGTTTCAACCGAAACAATCCGACGCGATTTGTTTGAGCTGGAACAAGCGGGAGCACTCAAACGGACTTATGGCGGAGCCGTTCGCAATCCAGTAGCCGAGCCCGCACTGGTCGAGCGCCTCAAAATCATGATTCATGAACGCCGAGCAATTGCTCGGCTGGCACTAACCATGATCGAGGATTCCGAAAGCCTCCTCATCGGCGGCGGAGCGACCTGTCTGCACTTTGCGACGGCGCTTCGAGGAATTTCCCGCAACCTAGTCGTCGTCACGCCTTGCTATGGCATTGCAGCAGAGTTAGCGGTGAATCCCCTAATTCAGGTGATTATGCTCCCGGGCTATTTCGATGGTCGCGAGGGGCTTGTCCACGGCCCAGACACGCTTGAAGCAATACAACGTTATCGGGTGCCGACGGCCATTCTTGGCGCATCCGGCGTTGATAACAGCGGTCTTAGCGACGCTATGCCAGCAGCTGCCCAAGTATTTGCAGCCATGATTCAGCACGCTTCACGTTCCCTGATTCTTGCCGATCGAAGCAAATTCAATCACCGAGCTCTTTCGCTCGTTAGCGCCTGGAAAAGGGGTCTATATCTAGTCACCGATACCAAACCAGATTCGCGATTATCAGCGACCATCCTGGCAGCCAACGCTGAGATCTCGGTGGTGAATGCACCGGCCTTGTTGGTGGACCAAAACGCCGACTAGCATTCCAAGTTTTCTCAAGTCGCAGCCTCGTTGTGTTGAGGTAGATCTCGGACCGGTCCGGTTCAAACGCCTTTTAGCAAGATGCCTTCTCGCAACGACATGGCGGATGGCCTTTGTTTGCGAGCGCGCCGGCTTCAATCAGGCCTCGCTTGACAATTGACGAAAGTCGGTCAATAAAATGTTGGGTGTCAATCAAAGTTTCCCCTGGAAAGGAAAGTCCACCCAAAAAGGTCACACTCCGCAAACCGTACTTCATCCTAACCGCGCTTGTTCCGCGGAAGACGAGACGATGTATGACGACAAGAAAGTCGGTTTTAGGGAAGTGGACGTTCCGATAGCGCGCCCGTACTCGAACCTATGATGACGTAGCGAAGCGGCAAGAGATCGATATAGCGTTTGTCAGGCCGGCTCGACTGTAGGTTGATGCTGAGAGCTTATGGCTCCCACTTTGGCGGTGGCCTGATCACAGAGGTCCCACTGGGACGTTTCCTCCCTGACTTGGGTTGGGCCACTCCGGAAGGAGTGGCCCATTTTTTAGTGGTATGGTTCAGCCGCTCCATAGTGGCCGGCGTGGCAGGGGAGAAGCCTGTCATCGACATTCATGACGAGGCCACTGAACACAAGCCGGATGTGGTAGCGATGTTCGGTCGCATAGGAGACATGCGGATCGAGCCAACGTTCGCTTGATCTCGAGCTTGTACAACAACTTCACTTCGGTGGGCAGTATTTAGCCCCTTTTTCAGGGCCCGTCGACGGCGCGTTTGGTTTTGATGTATCACCGGCCTACGGAGGCCGGAAGCTCGGCCCTACAGGGCCGAGAGAATCACTCTATCTCTTCGTCTCAATTCGATACGGTACGACACCCCTTTCTGCAGTGCCAACATCAAGAGCTCGTCCGATAGGCGGTAGTGCGCGGTGTCGACAGTCTGTCCGTTCGCAAGCGCGGCAGCCGGGCCCGATAGGATCCGAAGCCTCTACGTCTTCCAGATCGATACCTTTTGAATACACCGTCTGGCTGGCATAAGCGATCTCACAGCCTAGTCCGACCGCGACCGCGCGAGGGCGACTTAGGTACGAGCCGGCAGAAAGGCCAACGGTGCGCGCGATACATAGATAGGTGGTCCCATCAGGCGTGGCTGCGAGCTGCACCAAAATGCGGCCCGGTTGCGAGAACGATTGGTGGACGTTCCAGAGCGGGCAGGGGCCTCCAAAGCGGGCGAATTGGAAGCGCGTGGCACTGCTGCGCTTCAGCACGTTTCCGGCGATGTCGATCTTCAGAAAATAGAACGGAATGCCCGGCGAGGCTCGACGTTGTAAGGTGCTCAAGCGATGGCAAACTTGTTCGAAGCTCGCTCCAAAGCGGCGCTGGAGGCGTTCGACGTCGTATCGCGCGTCCCGCGCGGCGTGAAGGAAGGGCTCATAGGGCATAATGATTGCACCCGCATAGTAGTTGGCGAGAGCGACGCGTGCCAGCGAGGCAGCTTCGTCGTTGCTCAAGCGAGCCTGCCTGACCTGCCGCTCAATGGCTTCCCCTTCCTCAAGGAGACCGATTACATGCGCGATCCAGAACAGGCGGCTCTCCGTCGGCGCATCCTCCGAGAGGAATAGCGTCCGGGAATTGCGATCGAGTCGCCAAATCATGCCCATATCGAGCGCTTCAGGTGCATGCTCTACTTTGATCTGATGCGCATCGCGTAGGTACCTGACAAAGTCTTCGCCGCGGTTTTCGGGACTAAAGCTCCTGGCGGCTGCAAGTCTTTCGGCCGCGCGATCGAGTACATCGAAATGATTTCGCTTCGATTGCACCCAGTCTCGGACCTCATCGTATGGAAAGCGACTCGCAGCTCCCATGTCGTCATGCACGATGAGCGTCTGAAGCGAGCGGTGTTCTTCCTCCAGTGCCAGATAGGCCCGGTAGAGATGCAGGAAGCGCTGTGCGATCTCAGGCGCGACCCGGACGGCAGCGCTGGCCTCCTCTCCCGAAACGGCGGCACCGAACAATGGATCGCTCGCGCTTTCTCGCAATTCATTCGCGAGCCGCAGATCATCATCGTCGGCGAAATAGTTTACGTCCAGGCGGTACAACTCCCCCAATCGCATCAGAAGCTTGCGCGTGATCGGTCTTTGATCCGCCTCGATCTGGCTAAGATAAGCTGGCGAGATTTCGAGTGCGTTGGCTAACGCCGCTTGCGTTGTCCCGCGCTGTTCCCGGAGCCGCCGCAGTCGGTCGCCTGCAAAGATCTTTCGCAACTTCATGGATTTGCAATCTTCGCAAGCTCAAAAGATAAATCAGCAACAATAAGCATTTTTGGCGCTCCCCTTGCGCGGGTGGATTAGCTAAATTGGCATAAATTCAACTAGGGCGCAAAGATGTGGCAGGACCAGTTCCGAGTTTCTCCTTTGCAGCCCCCTATCCCGTCGGGAGAGGTCGCAGGGAAGGTCTCGGCCGATATCATCATCCTCAAGGAGCAGCTTCTGGACACTGACGCCGTGACCACGCTCGGGCAATGGCCCACTGCGAAGTCGCATGCCACGCTCTCCGCTCGCCCGCGTCCGCGCGGCGCAAACATCGTAAGCGACATGCGATGAGCGGCCATCAAGAGCCCCTTCGGGGCAAAGTCAGTCAGGAACAGCAGGTCCGTCGCGACTGGACCCGTACGGAAGCCGAAGCTCTACATGGACTGCCCTTTGCAGACCTGGTCTTTCGAGCCCATAGCATTCATCGCAGCAATTTCGACCCCAACATAGTCGAGCTCGCGAGCCTGCTCAGTATCAAGACCGGCGGGTGTCCCGAAGATTGCGGATATTGCTCCCAAAGCGCGCATTACGACACCGGTCTCAAGGCAACGCGGCTGATGGATCAGGCCGATGTCATCGCCGCCGCGAATCGCGCCAAGGATGCTGGCGCGACCCGCTTCTGCATGGCGGCTGCCTGGCGGAGCCCGAAGGACCCCGATCTCAATCGGGTCTGCGACATGGTCAGTGCGGTGAAGGAACTCGGCATGGAAACATGCGTCACGCTGGGCATGCTGACGCCTGAACAGGCAGAACGGCTCTGCGCCGCTGGACTCGACTTCTACAATCATAATGTCGACACCTCGCCCGAGTTCTACGTCAAGATCATTACCACCCGCACGTTGCAGGACCGTATTGACACGCTGGCGCATGTACGGCGTCACGGCATCAAAGTCTGTTCCGGCGGAATCATCGGGATGGGCGAGCGGGTCGAAGATCGCCTTGGCATGCTCGTGCTCCTCGCCAATCTCCCAGTTCATCCCGAGAGTGTGCCGATCAATCTGTGGAACGAGGTCAACGGAGTTCCAGTCGTGGAAACGGCGGAACGTCCCGACCCGATCGAGGTGGTGAGACTAATTGCAGTCGCTCGCATCTTGATGCCCCGCGCCGTGGTGCGGTTATCCGCCGGTCGTCAATACATGTCGGATGAACTCCAGGCGTTATGCTTCCTGGCGGGCGCGAACTCGATCTTCATCGGTGACGTATTGCTGACTACGAAGAACCCGCAGCGCGAGCACGATGCGAACCTGCTCAGTCGGCTCGGTATCAGCACCCGGGTTAGCTAACCAAGTCAACGTGCAAGTTCACCCAAGACCTGTTGGCATCAGATGCAGATCACTTTGATGAAAGGCAAAATTCATCGTGCCTCGGTGACCGAGGCCGATCTGCACTATCAGGGCTCAATATCGATCGATCGCACGCTTATCGATGCCGGAGGGTTTCTGATCAATGAGCGTGTCGAAATCTACAACATCGACACCGGCGCCCGTTTTGCAACGTATGTGATAGAGGCACCCAGAGGGTCAGGCATTGTAGGCTTGAACGGCGCGGCCGCGCGACTTGCGATCCCCGGCGACAAGGTGATCATCGTAGCGTACGCCTCCTTTGATGAAGACGAAGCGAGGGTGTTCAAACCACATGTCGTACTAGTTGACGAGGAGAATCGATTGCTGCCCAATTTGACCGAACCGTTGGGCGCCTGACAGATGAATCTCACTCCCAACGTCGCCAGCTACGTTAGTGAATTGCGGGCGCTCAAGGACGACAACCGGCTGCGCAGCCTCAATCCACGCGCGGGCTTCGATTTTTCATCAAATGATTATCTCGCTCTGGCGAGCGCGCCGCGCATGAGGACGGCAATCGCCGCCGCGCTGGACGCCGGCAGTCCGATCGGGGCTGGTGGGTCCCGACTCCTGCGGGGAAATTGCGCGGAGCACGAAATTCTCGAATACGAAGCCGCAAGGTTCTTCAGAGCAGACGCAGCGCTGTTTTTCGACGGCGGATACGTCGCCAATTTCGCCGTTCTGACCACGCTGCCTCAGCGGGGCGATCTGGTCGTACTCGATTCCCTCGTGCACGCGAGCACCCGCGAAGGCGTCCGGGCAGGCCGCGCCGAATTCCGCGAAAGCATCCACAACGAATCTCAATCGGTGGAAGACACAATTCGGAGTTGGCGAGCGCTCGGAGGAAAGGGGCGCGTATGGATCGCCGTCGAAAGTCTCTACAGCATGGACGGCGATTTCGCTCCGCTGGACGAGCTCAGCGCCATCGCTGATCGGCTCGATGCGTTCCTGATTGTGGACGAGGCCCATGCCACGGGAGTTTATGGCGAGCAGGGGCGGGGACTGACCGCTCCGTATGAGGAGCGCGAAAATCTGGTGGTCGTTCATACCTGCGGCAAGGCGTTGGGAGCCGCCGGCGCGCTTGTCACAGCAACCGGAGTGCTGCGCGACTTCATGGTCAATCGCTGCCGCCCGTTCATTTTCGCCACAGCACCTTCGCCTTTGATGGCGGTTGCGGTACGGGAAGCGCTATCAATTCTGCAGGAGGAGCCCGACAGGCAGCAGCGCCTGACCAATCTGGTCGATTTTGCGAATCGAGAGATCGAAGCGCGGGGCTGGCGTCCCTCGGGCTCTCAGATCGTGCCGCATATCGTTGGTGACAACGCGCGTGCGATGGCTTTGGCATCCGCACTGCAGTCTCGCGGGTTCGATATCCGCGGAATACGGCCACCAACCGTACCGGCGGGCACCGCGCGCTTGCGGATGTCTCTGACGCTTAACGTAAGCGAAGGCGAAGTTAGTGCGTTGCTCGACGCATTGGCGGAAGAGACGGGAACACGGGTTCGATGACCTGTCAGATCGTGGTGACCGGAACGGATACCAACGTCGGGAAGACAGTATTCTCGGCGGCGCTCGCCAATGCGCTCGGGGCGCTCTATTGGAAACCCGTTCAGGCGGGCCTCAAATGCGAAACGGATTCGAGGGTCGTCATTCGACTAGGTGGACTTTCCGAGGATCGCATCGTTCCTGAACGATGGAGTTTGGGTACGCCGGCTTCGCCGCATCGTGCTGCCGAAATCGACGGTGTTAAAATTGATCCGGAAACACTCCACGTGCCGGATGCCCGAGGACGCCCACTCGTCATCGAAGGAGCCGGCGGATTAATGGTGCCGCTCAATCGCAGCACGCTTTATATCGACACTATTGCCAAGTGGGGGCTGCCGATCGTGCTTTGCGCGCGCACCACGCTCGGTACCATCAATCATTCGCTTCTGTCACTTGAAGCCCTGCGACGCCGAAGACTCGACGTCTTGGGCATCATATTTATCGGGAATGAACATCCCGACAGCGAAGGAATCATCTGTGATATCGGGCGGGCACGCCGCCTAGGCCGACTACCTCACCTCTCTCCGCTCACAAGAGAGACGTTGCAGGCTGCGTTCGCCCGCTCGTTTGATTGCGATGATTTCAAGCCATGATTCCCAAACGCGGGTCGCAGATCTGGCATCCCTTCACGCAACACGCGCTGCAGCAGCAGATGACGAAGGTCGCTCGCGCGAAGGGCGCCTATCTCTATGCGGAGGATGGCCGTCGCATTATCGACGCCATCTCGTCGTGGTGGGTGGTGACTCATGGCCACTGTCATCCAAACATTGTTTGCGCTATTCAGAAACAAGCAGAAAACCTCAACCAGGTTATTTTTGCCGGTCATACTCACGAACCGGCCGAAGAGGTTGCTGCGTTGTTGTTGAAGCTCGCACCTGCCGGGCTCGACTACGTCTTTTTCTCCGATAGCGGCTCCACCAGCGTAGAAGTGGCCCTGAAGATGGCACTTGGCTACTGCGCAATGTCGGTGAGAGGCGCTCGCGCATCGTCGTGATGGAACATTCGTACCATGGCGACACGATCGGAACCATGTCCATTGGAGCGCGCGGTGTGTTCAACGCCGCGTATGAGGCGCTTCTGTTCGACGTTACGGCGCTCCCGTTTCCAGTCGCCGGCCGAGAGCAGGTAACTTTAGATGCGTTCGATGCGGCCTGCCGCGAGCACGATACGGCGGCCCTGGTCGTCGAGCCTCTGGTGTCAGGTGCGGGCGGCATGCGGATGTACCCTGCCTGGGTGCTGAGGGAGATGAAGCGGATCTGCGAAACCTGGGGCGTCCTGCTTATTGCCGATGAAGTCATGACCGGTTGGGGCCGAACAGGAACGCTGTTCGCCTGCTCGCAGGCCGATGTGTCGCCGGACATCGCATGCTATTCGAAAGGCCTCACTGGCGGATCGCTCCCACTCGCGGTCACGCTGTGTAGCGCGGAGCTGTTCGAAGCACATTATTCCAAGGACCGTGCACGAACGTTCTTCCACTCAAGCTCGTATACCGCAAATCCGGTAGCGTGTGCCGCGGCAAAGGCGAGTATTGATCTTTGGCAAACTGATGAGTGCAACGAGCGCGTGGCTTCAGTTTCTTGGATGCAGGAGCGCGAAATGAAGCGGCTCCGGTCCGACGAGCGCTTCGAGAACGTCCGTCGGACTGGAACTATTACGGCGTTTGAATTGAGAGTGCGGGACGCGGGCTATCTCGCGAACGCTGGCCCGAGGCTTGAGGCGTTCTTCAGAAGTCGCAATCTGCTGCTTCGTCCGCTCGGGAACACAATCTATGTCATGCCGCCTTACTGCGTGACCGCAGAAGACCTCGGTCAGATCTATGCCGCAATTCAAGAGGCTCCCGATGCGGTGGGGTAAGGCGTTGTCTGAAGGCCCGTGCAATTGAGCGTTAGGAGCTTAGCGATGACTGTTTCATCACCTGCAAAGCGTAAGTCCGCGTCGGATACTCGTGCTCGGGGGCGCAACCGATGATTTCTGTAATCGAGAAGCTCGAAGCGCAACGTGCCGGCGCAAAGCTCGGCGGCGGGGAGAAGCGCATCGAGGCGCAGCACGCCCGCGGCAAGCTGACCGCGCGCGAGCGCATCGAGCTTCTGCTCGACAAGGGATCGTTCGAGGAGTTCGACATGTTCGTCGAGCACCGCTCCACCGAGTTCGGCATGGAGAAGACCAAGGTGCCCGGCGACGGCGTCGTCACCGGGTGGGGCACCGTCAACGGCCGCAAGACTTTTGTGTTCGCCAAGGATTTTACGGTGTTCGGCGGCTCGCTGTCCGAGACCCATGCGCTGAAAATCACAAAACTGCAGGACATGGCGATGAAGGCGCGGGCGCCCATCATCGGCCTCTACGACGCGGGCGGCGCGCGCATCCAGGAGGGCGTCGCCGCGCTCGCCGGCTATTCCTATGTGTTCCGCCGCAACGTGCTCGCCTCGGGCGTGATTCCGCAGATCTCCGTCATCATGGGCCCGTGCGCCGGCGGTGACGTCTATTCGCCTGCCATGACCGACTTCATCTTCATGGTGAAGAACACCAGCTACATGTTTGTCACCGGCCCCGACGTGGTGAAGACCGTGACCAACGAGGTCGTTACCGCCGAAGAGCTCGGCGGCGCCTCGGTGCACGCCACGCGCTCCTCGATCGCCGACGGCGCCTTCGAGAACGACGTCGAGACGCTGCTGCAGATGCGGCGCCTGATCGACTTTCTGCCATCCAACAACACCGACGGCGTGCCGGAATGGCCGAGCTTCGACGACATCGGCCGCCTCGACATGTCGCTCGACACGCTGATCCCCGACAATCCGAACAAGCCCTACGACATGAAGGAGCTGATCCTGAAGGTCGTGGACGAGGGCGACTTCTTCGAGATCGCGGAGAGCTTTGCCAAGAACATCGTCACCGGCTTTGGCCGCATCGCGGGCCGTACCGTCGGCTTCGTCGCCAACCAGCCGATGGTGCTGGCCGGCGTGCTCGACTCTGATGCGTCACGCAAGGCCGCGCGTTTCGTCCGTTTCTGCGATGCCTTCAACATCCCGATCGTCACCTTCGTCGACGTGCCGGGCTTCCTGCCGGGCACGGCGCAGGAGTATGGCGGCCTGATCAAGCACGGCGCAAAACTGCTGTTCGTCTATTCCCAGTGCACCGTGCCGCTGGTCACCATCATCACCCGCAAGGCCTATGGCGGCGCCTTCGACGTCATGGCGTCCAAGGAAATCGGCGCCGACATGAACTACGCCTGGCCGACCGCCCAGATCGCGGTGATGGGCGCCAAGGGCGCGGTCGAGATCATCTTCCGCTCAGACATCGGCGACCCCGACAAGATCGCCGCCCGCACCAAGGAATACGAAGACCGCTTCCTGTCGCCCTTCATCGCAGCCGAGCGCGGCTACATCGACGACGTCATCATGCCGCACTCGACGCGAAAGCGGATCGCGCGGGCGCTGGCGATGCTGAAGGACAAGAAGGTCGAGATGCCCGCGAAGAAGCACGACAATTTGCCTTTGTGAAAAGCATGTTCAAACGCATTCTGATCGCCAATCGCGGCGAAATCGCCTGCCGGGTCATCAAGACCGCTCGCCGCATGGGAATTCAGACGGTCGCGGTCTATTCCGAGGCCGACCGCGATGCCCTCCATGTCGAGATGGCCGACGAGGCCGTTCTGATCGGTCCGCCGGCTGCCTCCGAGAGCTACCTGGTGATCGAGAAGATCGTCGAGGCCTGCCGCAAGACCGGCGCCGAGGCCGTGCATCCCGGGTACGGCTTCCTGTCCGAGCGTGAGGCGTTTCCGCGCGCGCTGGAGGCGGCCGGCATCGTCTTCATCGGCCCGAACCCGGGCGCAATCGCCGCGATGGGCGACAAGATCGAATCCAAGAAGGCTGCTGCGAAGGCCAAGGTCTCGACCGTGCCGGGCTATCTCGGCGTGATCGAGGACGACAAGCACGCGGTCAAGATCTCCGACGAGATCGGCTATCCCGTGATGATCAAGGCCTCTGCCGGTGGTGGCGGCAAGGGCATGCGCATCGCGCACTCCAAGGCCGAGGTCGCCGAAGGCTTTAACCTCGCCAAGGCCGAGGCCAAGGCCTCGTTCGGCGACGACCGCGTCTTCGTCGAAAAGTTCATCGTCGATCCCCGCCATATCGAGATCCAGGTGCTGGGCGACAAGCACGGCAACGTCATCTATCTCGGCGAGCGCGAGTGCTCGATCCAGCGGCGCAACCAGAAAGTCATCGAGGAGGCGCCGTCGCCGCTGCTCGATGAAGCCACCCGCCGCAAGATGGGCGAGCAGGCGGTCGCGCTGGCCAAGGCCGTGAATTACGACTCCGCCGGCACCGTCGAGTTCGTCGCAGGGCAAGACAAGAGCTTCTTCTTCCTCGAGATGAATACGCGGCTTCAGGTCGAGCATCCCGTCACCGAGCTCGTGACCGGCATCGATCTGGTCGAGCAGATGATCCGCGTCGCCGCGGGCGAGAAGCTCGCGCTCAAGCAGAAGGACGTCACGCTGACCGGCTGGGCCGTGGAATCGCGTCTCTATGCCGAAGATCCGTTCCGCAGTTTCCTGCCGTCGATCGGGCGCCTCGTGAAATATCGCCCGCCCGCTGAAGCGAGCCAGGACGGCATCACCGTGCGCAACGACACCGGCGTGCAGGAGGGCGGCGAGATTTCGATCCATTACGATCCGATGATTGCCAAGCTCGTCACGCATGCGCCGTCGCGCGCCGCGGCAATCGAGGCGCAGTCGACCGCGCTGGACTCCTTCTATGTCGACGGCATCCGCCACAATATCCCGTTCCTCTCGGCGCTGATGCATCATCCGCGTTGGCGCGAGGGCCGGCTCTCGACCGGCTTCATCGCCGAGGAATTCCCCAAGGGCTTTGCGGTGCGCGTGCCGGAAGGGGAGGTCGCGCGTCGGATCGCTGCGGTCGGCGCCGCCATTGATCACGTGCTCGGCGAACGCAAACGGCAGATCTCGGGCCAGGTGGGCGGCCGGATCGTGCAGCGCGAGCGGCGCCGCGCGGTGTGGCTGGACCGCCAGGAGATATTGCTCGAGGTCGCACGCGAGGGTGAGGCAATCGGAGTGCGCTTCGTCGGTGCCGACGGCACAGTCGGCAGCGCGCATCTGTTGCAATCGCCGTGGAAGCCCGGCGATCCGGTCTGGCAAGGTACTATCGACGGGCAGGTCATCGCGGTGCAGGCGCGCCCGATCGCCAACGGCATCCGCCTCGCGCATCGGGGCGTCGAGGTGCCGGTCTATGTCTGGACCGAAGCGGAAGCCGCCTCGGCGGAGCTGATGCCGGTGACGACGGCCTCCGACACCGGCAAGAAGCTGCTCTGTCCGATGCCCGGGCTCATCGTCTCGATCGCTGTGACCGAGGGCCAGGAGGTCAAGGCCGGCGAGACGCTGGCGGTGGTGGAGGCCATGAAGATGCAGAACGTGCTCCGTGCCGAGCAGGACGGAACCGTGAAGAAGATCCACGCCAGCGCCGGTGCGACGCTCGCGGTGGATGTGCTGATTTTGGAGTTCGCCTGAGCATGGCACCCGCAAGGTTTGCCTGCAGCACGTAAGGCCCGAATTCTGGGCAGCTCCAGCCCATTTGTGACTAGGACAGGTCGAATGGAAGACGAAAGGCTACAATTGGCATCCGACTTTGCACCTGCTTCGCGTGAAGATTGGCGCAGGCTGGTTGACGAAGCGCTGAAGGGAGCGCCCTTTGAAAAGCTCATAGGCAGGACATACAACGGGCTAAGGATCGAACCGGTTTACCGGCGCTCGAAGAATATTGCGCCGATTCACGGACGAGCTCCTGCCGTGCCATGGCAGATCATGCAGCGAATCGATCATTCGGATGCTGCGGCCGCGAATGCCCAGGCACTCGCAGACCTCGAGAATGGCGCAAAGGGACTCGCTCTCGTGTTTGCCGGCGGCAGTGGCAGCCACGGTCTCGGCCTCGAATCGACCGCCGACGCCGTCGCCAAGGTCTTGCAGGGCGTTCACCTCGACACTGGCATCAGCATCGAATTGCAAGTAGGCCCGCAGTCGCGGACGGCGGCGATCCATATTGCCGAGTACGTCGAGGCAAAGGGCCTCGATCCCGCGGCCTGCGACATTCGTTTCGGCCTCGACCCGCTCGCCGTCTGCGCGACGTGGGGCTATAGCCCATACGCTTGGGAAGAGATCGTTCCCGCCGTGACCAGCGGCATCAAGAGATTGGCCGGGCTTGGCTTCAAGGGCCCGTTTTCCTCCGCCGACGGTCGTGTGATTCATGACGCCGGCGGTTCGGAGGTGCAGGAGCTCGCCTTTGTGCTCGCCTGTGGCATTGCTTACTTACGCGCGATCGAAGGCGCCGGCATCCCGCTGGAACAGGCGCAGGGCATGATCTATACGCGGCTTGCGGCCGATGCCGACCAGTTCTTGACTATGGCCAAATTCCGTGCGCTGCGGCTATTGTGGGCGCGCATCGAGCAGGCCTCCGGGTTAGCACCAAAGCCGCTGTTCATCGCTGCCGACACAGCCTGGCGGATGCTGACCCAGCGCGATCCCTATGTGAACATGATGCGCGCGACCGTGGCGACCTTCGCTGCGGGCCTCGCCGGCGCCAACGCCATCACCGTGTTGCCGCACACGCTCGCGCTCGGGCTGCCCGATCCGTTCGCCCGACGCGTGGCGCGCAATACGCAGCTCCTGCTGCTCGAGGAAAGCAACCTCGCCAAGGTGGCCGATCCGGCCGCGGGCTCCGGCGGCATCGAGGCACTGACATCAGAGCTGTGCGAACCTGCCTGGGCACTGTTCCAGGAGACTGAGAAGGCCGGCGGGTTGTTCGCCGCGCTTCGCAATGGCTTGATCCAGGATAAGGTAACAGCTACCCGCGCGGTCCGCGAGACCAACATCGCACAGCGCCGCGACGTGCTGACCGGCGTGAGCGAGTTCCCGAATCTGCAGGAAGGAGAGACGAAGGTGCTGGATGTAAGGCCGGTGGTCCTTCCGTCCGTTGGCGAGCAGAAGTACATGTTTGGGGCACTGACGCCGATCCGGCTTGCGGAATCATTCGAAGCGCTGCGCGACGAGTCGGATGCAGCATTGAAGGTACACGGTACACGGCCAAGAGTGTTCCTCGCCAATCTCGGTACGCCCGCCGATTTCACAGCCCGCGCGGCCTTTGCGAGGAGCTTCTTCGAAGCCGGTGGAATCGAGGCCGTCGACAGCGTGGGCGTTGCGGACCCAGCCACGCTCGCCGCCGCATTCAAGTCCTCTGACGCCGAACTCGCCTGCCTTTGTTCCAGCGACAAGGTCTATACAGAGAACGCCGAAGCCTCCGCTCGAGCACTCGACGAAGCCGGCGCGAGGCATATTTATCTGGCAGGACACCCCCCTGAATCCGAGACCGCGTTTAGGACGGCGGGCATTGGCACCTTCATTAATGTCGGGTCTGACACATTGGCGATTCTGAAGGCAGCTTATTGCTGGATCCAGCAATCCACAGATCGCTCTCTGATGCCCCGCGACCCTTCGTAAACAGGCAGATGTTACCATGACGGCCATCCCGAATTTCGCAGGTCTTCCGTTCGAGAGATCCTTGTCCGCCGCTTCCACTGACCGAACCGAACCATGGCTGACGCCGGAGGGCATTCCGGTGAAAGGCGTTTATCGCGAAGCCGATCTCGCCGGCCTCGACTTCCTTGAGAGCTGGCCGGGAATTACGCCTTATCTGCGGGGGCCCTACCCCACGATGTATGTCAACCAACCATGGACGATCCGGCAATATGCCGGCTTCTCCACGGCGGAGGATTCCAACGCGTTTTATCGGCGCAATCTCGCGGCCGGACAGAAGGGCCTCTCGGTCGCCTTCGATCTTGCCACCCATCGCGGCTATGACAGCGATCACCCGCGCGTCGGGGGTGACGTCGGCATGGCCGGTGTTGCGATCGATTCCATCTATGACATGCGCACGCTGTTTGCAGGGATTCCGCTCGACCAGATGAGCGTGTCCATGACGATGAACGGCGCGGTGCTGCCAATCCTCGCGCTCTACGTCGCTGCCGCTGAGGAACAGGGCGTACCGCCGGAAAAGCTGTCGGGCACCATTCAGAACGACATTCTGAAAGAGTTCATGGTGCGCAACACCTACATCTATCCGCCGGCGCCCTCGATGCGGATCATCTCGGATATTTTTGCGTACACCTCGCAAAATATGCCGAAATACAATTCGATCTCGATCTCCGGCTATCACATGCAGGAGGCCGGTGCGACGCAAGACCTCGAGCTCGCCTATACGCTCGCCGACGGCGTCGAATATCTGCGCGCCGGTCTTGCCGCAGGTCTCGATGTCGACCGCTTCGCACCGCGCCTGTCGTTCTTCTGGGCGACCGGCATGAACTTCTTCATGGAAGTCGCCAAGATGCGCGCCGCGCGGCTACTCTGGGCGAAGCTGCTCAAGCCCTTCAACCCCGGGGATCCACGCTCGCTGTCGCTGCGCACGCATTGCCAGACATCGGGCTGGTCGCTGACCGCGCAGGACGTCTTCAACAACGTGATGCGCACGACGGTGGAGGCGATGGCGGCAACCCAAGGCCACACCCAATCGCTGCACACCAACGCGCTCGACGAGGCGCTCGCCTTGCCGACCGACTTCTCGGCGCGCATCGCCCGCAACACGCAGCTGTTCCTGCAGCAGGAGAGCGGCACCACCCGCATTATCGATCCCTGGGGCGGCTCGTACTATGTCGAGCGGCTGACGCGCGACCTCGCCGCGAAGGCGTGGGGCCACATCCAGGAGGTCGAGGAGCTCGGCGGCATGGCGAAAGCCATCGAAGCCGGTGTGCCGAAGCTGCGCATCGAGGAAGCCTCGGCCAAGACGCAGGCCCGGATCGATGCCGGCAAGCAGGCGGTGATCGGCGTCAACAAGTACAAGCCATCAGACGAAGCTCCGATCGAGATCCTCAAGGTCGACAACACCAATGTCCGCCGGCTTCAGATCGACAAGCTGACGCTGCTGAAATCCGAGCGCAACCAGAAGGACGTCGATGCCGCGCTCGCCGCGCTGACGCGCTCGGCCGGCGAAGGCAACGGCAATCTGCTGGCGCTCGCCATCGACGCGGCGCGCGCCAAGGCGACCGTCGGCGAAATTTCGGACGCGATGGAAAAAGTGTTCGGCCGGCACCGCGCCGAGATCAAGTCCATCACCGGCGTCTACAAGCGGGAGGCGTCCAGCATGGGTAACCGGGTCGAGAAGGTTCAGGCGCTGATCGACGCTTTCGAGGAGGCCGAGGGCCGCCGCCCGCGCATCCTGGTCGCGAAGATCGGCCAGGATGGCCACGACCGCGGCCAGAAGGTGATCGCTTCGGCGTTTGCCGACATCGGCTTCGACGTCGATATCGGGCCGCTGTTTGCGACCGCCGATGAGGCCGCCCGCCAAGCGGTCGAGAACGACGTCCACATCCTCGGCGTCTCCTCGCTGGCCGCTGCCCATCTCACCGCGGTGCCGGAATTGAAAGCCGCGCTGAAGAAGCAGGGGCGCGACGATATCATGATCATCGTCGGCGGCGTGGTGCCGCCGCAGGATTACGACGCGCTCTACGCGGCCGGCGCTGAAGCGATCTTCCCGCCCGGCACCGTGATCGCGGATGCGGCCGAGGAGCTGATCCGCAAGCTGAATGCCCGGCTCGGGCATAGCGAGGCGGCAAACGATCCGGCCCCCGAGGACTTCTGTGGAAGCAGCCAGCATTCTGGTTCCGCTTCAATCTCGGGCGCCTGAGCAGATGAGTATCGTAACGCCGACTCTTGAATTGATTCGTCAGGAGATAGACTGCATGCGCCTTCAGGTCGGGCGGCATCGCAGAGAGATCGCCCGTCTCAGACATGCTGGAATACGCGTCGATTCCGCCGAAGCGATGGTGGAAAGAATGCTGGCGAAGATCGAAGAATTGTGCCGTCAGCGTAACGAGTTGGCAAAAGCCAGGCCTAATCCTTCGAAAGGCAAAGTCGGTCACCGAAGGTGCTTAGGCGGGCGGGGCGGGCACACCCCATAGTCGGCTGGTAGATACAGCTGAGCGAGCTATTCGGCGTCTCGATGAACCCCACAATCACAGCATCTTGCAGCTCGATGTGTCGTGTGAATGGCTGCTTCGTGGAGAAGGGCGATACAGGCGTTGGAACAGACTGCCGCGTGTCATTAGGTAAAGATCCGAAGAACGGCGCGGCCGTTCGCCGTAACGACCAACGTTTGCGTTGGCCAAAAGGCTGATCACGCGCGGCTGCGCCTGCTGACAGGTCATAGTGCTGCAACGAGTGACAGCATGACCGCTGTACAGCTCGATGGCCCTGTCACTCCTGTCCATGATCCTAGCTCTCGGTGTTGATTGGGGTTCTGGTGTCTTCGTGCGGAGCGTCGTCTGCCGTCTTCTGCTATCTCTCCCATCTAACCGACTGATGTGGACTGCGCATTGACCTGTTCAGTCAAGTTTCGGATAAGGTGGTCCTGCTTGCCAGCGCCGAAGCCGTTGTTTGCTAGAAACTCTCTGACGGAACCGTGCCTTGCGCGCATGTCTTCTAGCGTGTTCGCCAGATAGGACGGAGGCGCGTGGCTCGGGGCGTCGCCCAAGATCTCGGGGGGGACCGCCATCTGGCGATAGAGGTCGCGCAAACGTTGCTCGAATTCGCCGCCAAGGATTTTTTCGCTGGCACCATAGTCTTCAAGTATCTTTTCCGGGGTGAGGCCGACAATTGCGTGCAAAAGCGCGATCACTAGCCCTGTGCGATCCTTGCCGGCGGTACAATGAACCAGCACGGGCTGCTCGCTCGCCTCGGCTAGGATTTCCATGACGTGCACCAGTTGATGAATGTGCTCGTCCATGATCAACCGGTACAGTGCGGCGAGACTAGGAAACTTGCCGAAGTCCCTGTCGAAGAGACGATCCTCGAAAATGGGAACTCGTTCGTACCGCACCGCACTTCGATCGATCAGGTCGGGCGCCCCGTCGGCTTCGCGCGCGTCCCTCAGATCAATGACGGTACGCACGCCGAGGTACGCAAATTCCTCAACGTCGGCGGGACTGAGGGCGTTCAACGCGTCGGATCGGTAGATGCGTCTTTCAAGCAGCCATTTACCATCCACGACCGGATAACCACCAGCGTCGCGTGCGTTGAACGTGCCTTCCTTAAGAATGCGACGGGCGCTGGCTATCGGCTGATGGTAGGAGCGTTCTGCAGTCATCGATCTTCCCGGTTCGGCTTTCGGTGTAAATTTCTGGAGCGGATTCTCGGTTTGCTGGCGCGGACAACCGTCGACGTCGACGATCAGTCAGGTGACTCCGGTCTCGAGGGCCGCGCCTCCCTCAGCGAGCGCGGACACCCGCGCCCGTTGAGGGGCCCTGTCTGTGATGAGCGATATATGCGGCATCCAACCGGTCAAGGATGTCAACGCGCGTTTGGCGAACATGCTGTGATCGGCATTGCGAAGTATCGCGGAATATACCTCGGCAACTCCCGGAATGCCTTCGCTGACGCGATGCTGACCGCCGCGCCATATGATGCGGCTCAGACAGCCTATCTCATAGAGCTCTCTCGGATCGCGCCGGACGGTCTCAGTCGAGATGCCCAAGCGCTTCGGCCAATTGGTTCACCTGCAGGTTCGGATTCGCTTCCAGAACGGACAATATCCGGTCGTGGCGCAGTTCCTTGCACGGCTTGGCTGCTCTCACGGTCGCAATTCCCACTTTGAGTTCCCGACAGCCATAGGTTCGCAAACGAGATCATGACTGACAACCCACTTTATAATGACCAATATGCAACATTTTTTGTTGCACTTCGAAAAAAGGAATGCAAAGGTACGGGCAGATGGAGGTGCGCCTTGTTCGACTATGGTTTCTTCAAGTTCGATTCGAAGGCTGAGCTGCTCGACAAGGCCATCGAGTATTGGAACCCGGGTAAAACCCGGTTCTGGCGAGACGCGGGGATTGATCTCGTGATTGATCGCCGGGAGGGTTACTTCCTCTACGACATGTCCGGGCGGAGGCTCATCGATCTCCACCTCAACGGAGGAACCTACAATTTTGGCCACCGCAATCCGGAGTTGGTTGCCACACTAAAATCGGCGCTCGACTATTTCGACATGGGGAACCACTGGTTCCCTTCCGTTGCGAGGGCGGCGTTCGCCGAAAAGCTCGTCAAGACGGCGCCCGGAATGAAGTACGCCATATTCGGCGCCGGTGGGGCGGAGGCAGTAGAGATCGCGCTGAAGACTGCCCGATATGCCACCAAGCGCCGCAAGATCGTGTCGATCGTCAAGGGCTATCACGGCCACTCCGGCCTGTCAGTGGCCACGGGCGACGAACGCTTCTCCAAGCTGTTCCTCGCTGATCGGCCCGAGGAATTCTCACAGGTCCCGTTCAACGATATCGATGCGCTCGAGCGCGCGCTACGCGACCGCGATGTCGCCGCCTTCATCATCGAGACGATCCCGGCGACCTATGGGTTCCCGCTGCCGGATGACGGGTACCTCAAGGCTTGCCAGGAGATCTGCCACCGATACGGCACTTTGTACATTGCTGATGAAGTCCAGACCGGCCTGATGCGCACGGGCGTCATGTGGGGTTGGCAATCTTACGGCCTCTCCCCCGATATCTTCGTCACCGGCAAGGGCCTGGGCGGCGGGATCTATCCCATATCTGCTTGTGTAGTGACCGAGCAATGCGGTGCCTGGCAGAACGAAGATGGCGCAGCACACATCTCGACGTCAGGCGGTTCTGAACTCGGATGCGTCGTCGGCCATCAGGTTATCGACATGCTCCAGCGGCCGGAACTCGTGGCCAACGTTAATTCCGTCTCCGACTACTTCCAGCGCGCCCTGACCGAGATCATGGCGGCCAGCTCCGACATCTTCGTGGGTATCCGTCAGCGAGGCGTGATCCTGGGGTTGGAATTCGATCACCCCGAAGGTGCCGTCGCCGTCTCCCGCGCGCTCTACGAAAACGGCGTGTGGGCGATCTTCTCCTCGCTCGACAAGCGAGTGCTGCAGTTCAAACCGGGTCTGCTTCTGGATGTGGCGACCTGTCAAGAAATCGTCGAACGGTTCGAAGCCGCCATCCCGCGCGCGCGCAGTCTTCTGCGCAGCCCGCGCCGGGCAGCCTGATCCGGGAAAAGGAAAGCTATGCTATCTCACGATGACGCACCTCGCCTCGCCGTGCCTGACAAGGCAGCGGCAAGAGCGCGGATGAAGATCGACCGGGCTGGATGGGCGGTCCGCGCCTATGCCCGGTACGATCGCGCCTCCGTCATGCAGGTGGCTCACGCCGTCGCCGAAGCGGCGCACCAGGCTGCTCAGACTTACGCCGAATGGGCGGTGCGCGAGACCGGCATGGGCGTGGTCGAGCACAAGCGATTGAAGAACGAGCTTTCGGCCCACCCCCTGGTGGATTTCTATGCCGACACGAACCTCGTCGACCCTCGCATCGACAGCGCGCGCAAGATGATCGAATTGCCGAAACCGGCCGGGATCATTCTGGCGCTGACGCCTGCGACGAATCCGATCTCAACGCTGTACTACAAGGCGATCTTGGCAGTGCTGAGCCGCAATGCAGTGATCTTGAGCCCCCATCCCTTGGCGAAAGAGTGCTGCCGCGATGCCGCCGCGCGCCTGGAAGCGGCAGCCGTTGCTGCGGGCGCGCCAGCCGGCCTGATCCAATGCATAGAAGAACCGTCCGTCCCGCTCGTCCAAACGCTCATGACCTCGCCGAAGGTGCAGGTCATCCTGGCGACCGGTGGTAGCGCCATGGTGCGGGCTGCCTATTCGTCCGGCAATCCGGCAATCGGCGTAGGACCCGGCAATGCTCCGGTCTATGTAGATCCCAGCGCGAACCAGGGTGCCGCTGCCCAGCGGATCGTCGACAGCAAGGCCTTCGACAATTCCGTATTGTGCACCAACGAAAGCGTGCTGATCTCGCTCAACGAGAACAAGCAGCAACTGGAACGCAGTTTGCGCGCCGCCGGGGCGCACATATGCGCGGAAGCCGAAGTCGCCAAGCTGCGTGACTGGCTCTTCCCGCACGGTCATCTGAATACCGCCGCTGTGGGCAAGAGCGCGGTATGGGTAGCGCAGCAGGCCGGGATCCGCGTGGCGCCCTCGACCAAGACGCTTATCGCTCCTGTCGAGCACTTCGGATCCGAAGAGCCGCTGATGAAGGAGAAGCTTTGCCCCGTTCTCGCATCTATTTCGGTTGAGAGCTTCGAACGCGCGGTCAGCGCGGCAAACATGATCGTTCGTGTGACGGGAGCAGGCCACTCCGCAGCCTTTCATGGCGAGAATCCCCAGCGCGCGATGGATTTTGCTTCGGCCCTGCCGGTTTACCGGATTGTCGTCAACGCGCCATGCTCGCAGGGTGCCGCCGGTCTTGCCACCCATCTGGCGCCTTCCTTCATGATCGGGACAGGCTATTTCGGTCGTTCCTCGGTGGGTGAGAACATCGGCCCCCAGCATCTCGTTCATTGGACACGGCTCGCGTGGAATAGCGATGCGGCTGTGCCCTTCGGTGATTTCAGTGCAGTTCGCGTCTTCTCGGTCGGCCCCGAATCTCGCTCCGCGGTCCCCCCGCGGGCGCCGGTGCCGGCGCTTGCGGCCGCGCAGGGCGACGGCATGGATCGCGATCTCCTGCGCCAGCTGATTCTTCAGGAACTCCGTGAGTTGACCAGGGGCCAGTCGTGACAGATCTCCGCGCCTTCATCTTCATTGACCAGCTTCAGCCTCAGACCCTGGCATATACCGCCACCTGGATGCGCGGCACGCTGCCGCGAGCCCGCATGGCCGCGCAAATCATCGAAATCGCGCCGGGCCTCGACATCGAGGCGCTAACGGACACGGTTCTCAAGAGCGCCGAGGTGCGAGCGGGCTTTCTCGTCGTTGAGCGGCAGTTCGGCACGCTGCAATTCCATGCCTATTCGTCCGCCGAAGTACAGGCGGGGGCCGATGCGGCGCTGGCTGCCATGGGCAAGAAACGCGAAGATGCCGAGAGGCCCAAGATCTTCGCCTCGAAGATCGTGACGCGGGTGGACCACCAGCACGCGTTCCTCATGAACCGCAACAAGACCGGCTCGATGGTGCTGGGTGGCGAAAGCATCTATCTGCTGGAATGCCAACCTGCCGCCTATGCGATCCTCGCCTGCAACGAGGCCGAGAAGGAAGCCGATATCAAAGTGATAGACATGCGGATGATCGGCGCCAACGGCCGGCTCTATTTGGCTGGTACCGAAGCCGATGTCCGCAACGCGCGTGAAGCGGCAGAACGGGCGCTGCGTGAGGCAGGGGCGCGCTGATGGCCAACGACCTGCGTGCCCTCATTCGCGAGCTCCTTTCCGAGGAGATTGCCGCGCTGCGCGCCGAGATGCGAGGCGCAGTGCAGGAGGAGCATATCCGCGTCGGGACCGCGGCCGATCTGACCGAGTTCGCACTGTCCGTGGCACGGCGTGCGTCAGACCCAACGTTCGCCGCGGCTCTGCGAGAAGGACGAATGCGATTCGTGCCCGAGCCGTCGCCGCCGCCAAGACACGTCCCGATTGCGCAGCCGGCCAATGCATCATTCACGGGGGCGCCCCCGACACTGGTCACGACTGTTCCCGCGACAGTGCTCGAACTGATGAAGCCGTTGATTACCGAGCGTGACATTGCCGCCGTGGCTGAAGGTGAAACGCGGCTGAGGATTGGCAGGCGGAGCAGACTTACCCCGCTCGCCGGCGACGAGGTCCGCCGCCGGGGCATCAGGATCGAAAGGAGTGCGAAATGATTAGGGCGCGCGTCAGCGGCAGGGTCTGGTCCACGCGCCACATCGGCACCTTGCCGACGGGCGCGCTACTTGAGGTGGAAACAGAAGCCGGCACGAAGCTGATTGCTTTCGACCCGCTCGGCTGCGCCGACGGCGAAGTGGTGCTGGTCACCCAAGGCTCGGTGGCTGCCGCCTTTTTCCCCAAAAAATCCGCGCCGGTCGACGCGCTGATTGTCGGATCTATCGATGAACAAACCTCGAAACCCAAATAAAGGAGTCTCTCTCATGGCAAATCTTGCAATTGGAATGATCGAAACCAAGGGCTACGTGCCCGCGCTCTCCGCCGCCGATGCGATGGTGAAGGCAGCGAATGTCGAGATCATTGCCCGCAACGAGGTCGGTGGCGGCCTGGTTTCGGTGGTGGTGCGTGGCGATGTCGGAGCGGTGAAGGCTGCCACCGAAGCCGGCGCGGAAGCTGCCGGACAGGTAGGAGAGGTGACCGCCGTTCATGTCATCCCGCGTCCGCATCCGGATCTGGGCAAGCATTTCGACGCGGTCAAGGCTTGATAGCGTCCGACGAAAGGACTGAGGTATGACTGAGCTTCGCGTCTACCTTCCCATAGAAGATCTTCAGCCTCAGTTCGCGGCCTATCTTTCCTCGCCTACGAGGGCGAGGGGATATCCGCCCTTTCGTGGGCAGCATTCGTTGATCATCGAGGTCGCGCCTGCATTGGCGATCCATCGTGTCACGGACCTCGCGCTAAAGGCAGCGCCGGGCATGGAGCCCGGTATTCTCTACACCGAACGGCAGTTCGGCCTTCTTGAGCTCCATGCCGACAATATGGGCGCACTGGAAGCTGCCGGCGACGCCATTCTCAAAGGGGTGGACGCCAAGGCCGAGGACCAGCTCGCGCCGGAGATCCTTTACCACGACATTATCGAGGACCTGTCCGACCAGCATGCAATCATACTGAACCGGTCGCGCGATGCGTCGATTCTCGTACCTGGCGTCGCACTGCTGATCTATGAGATGGCGCCGGCCCTCTTTGCATGCGTGGCCGCCAACGAAGCCGAAAAAGCGGCACCGCGCGCAACGATCAACGATGTGCAGATGATGGGCGCTACCGGCCGCATCTTCATGTCTGGGACACACGAAGACATGAGACTCGCCCGAGACACGATTTCACAGAAGCTCGGCGCGATCAAAGGCCGCTCGGCAGTAAAGGGGCGCGCGTAGCACAGTTCACGAAACCGCGCACAGTTCACAAGAACGCGGGCAAATTTGAACATCAGACCATAGGAGAGGAACTATGATTTCGAGTCCATATACAAAGACGGCCGTGGCCGCGTTGGCCTACGTTGCGGCGCTCTGGTTGAACCAGGCGGCCGCCGCGGAAAACGATCCTTCAAAAGTTACAATTGAAGAAGTGCGTGCCGGCGGCAAGAAGGCGTGCGAGAGCGGCAAAAAGTTCAAGATTGCCTTTAGTCATTCAGTGTCCGAGGCGGCGATCGTTAAGCAGGTTCGTCATTTCGCCGACAAGCGCGCGGCTGAACTCGGTTGTGTAACCGTTCTGCATGATAACACCCAAGGAAATAATCTGGAACAACAGATCAATGCTGTGCAGGGATGGATCACACTCGGCGTCGACGCGATCGTGGTAACGCCAATCGATGAAAGCGCCCTCAAACCTTTCCAGAAGCAGGCTCAGGCGCAGCACATCAAATGGCTCACGTATCTCGGCAAGATGGAAGGCTCGGATGGCTTTGTCGGTTTCGACCACGCGCAGTCGGGCCAGATCATTGGCAAGGCTGCCGTCGACTGGGTCAAGGCTCATAAAATCGAGCACCCCAAGGCATTGGTTACTACCCTGACGGGGCTGCCATCGATCGCTCCACGTTGGACGGAAGTAGAAAAACTGTTTGCGCAGGCAGGCATTGAGATTGTCGCGAAACAGGACTCTGCCGACCAAGCGTCAGGTCTGACCATCACCGAGACCGTGCTGAAGCAACATCCGGACCTTAGTATTGTGATTGGTTTGAACGACGACGCAGCAGTCGGAGCCAATCGAGCCGTGACAATCGCCGGCATTTCCCCAGACAAGTTGTTCATAGGTGGTCAGGACGGCTCTATCGAAGGACTGACTGCGGTCAACCAGGGAAAAGCCTACAAGGCCAGTGCGGCTATCCTGATCAACGACCTGGGCGCTAACGTTGTCGACCTGGCTCTCAACGCGATAACTCGCAACGGACCGAGCTTCGCCTACACGCCGACCGTGCTTGCAAGCAAGGCAGACCAGGCATTGCTTGACAAGCTGATCGCCAATTACTCCAAAAACTAGCGCTTCTCCGGTGCGGGCTTTTGCCCGCACCCTTTGACCCAAAAAGCGATGGCCTCTGAGATTGTCAAGATTTCCGGATTGCGCAAGTCCTTTGGCCCGATCGAGGTGCTGAAGGGCGTCGACCTTACGTTTCGGCAAGGCGAAATTCACGCTTTTGTCGGCGCCAACGGGGCCGGTAAATCGACGCTTCTGGGCTGCTTGTCAGGCGCGACGGCCCCCAGTTCGGGCGAGATTGTCCTCAACGGCGAGAGCTTCGGCTGCCTTACGCCGCGTCTTGCGATCCGGAAAGGCGTCGCGATCATTTATCAGCACTTCCAGGTCATCGAAGGGCTCAGCGTTGCCGACAATATCTTTCTCGGCAACGAGATCAGGAAATGGGGAGTCGTCGACCGACGCACCCAGGTGGAACAAGCGCGCCAGTTGCTTTCGCGGTTGAGTTCGTCCATCAACCCAAGCCTCCCACTCGAGAAACTGAGCATAGGCGAACGACAGATCGTCGAAATCGCCAGGGCACTGCATCTGCATCCGAAGGTTCTGATTCTCGACGAGCCGACAGCAGCACTCTCCGGCCGCGAGATGGAGGCCTTGCATGATGTCGTGCGCCAGCTAGCCAGGCAGGAAGGGCTCGCGATCGTCTATGTGACGCACCTTCTCGACGAGATCGCGGAAATCGCGGATTTCGTGACCATTCTGCGCGATGGCGCGGTGGTTTGGACGAAGCCATCCTCCGAAGCGCCGGTCGAAGAGATCGCGCGGGCAATCGCTCCGAGGCTGGCCCGCAGCGCCAGCGGGCGCAACCGGACGGCGGCTGGCGATACGATCGTCAGCCTAAAGGATTATCGGTCGGACTTCACCGGGCCGGTCAATCTCGATCTGCGGAAAGGCGAGGTCGTCGGCCTCTACGGGCTGCTTGGATCGGGTCGAACGGACCTGGTCGAGAGCCTTGTTGGCGCAAGGAAGCGGGTAGGCGGCGTCTATGAGCTCGGCGGCGGTGCCATCCAGATGAACGGTCCCAGCGAAGCGCTCGCCAAGGGCGTGGCACTGGTTGCATCCGACCGCAATCAGCAAAGCCTTTTCGGCGATCTGTCAGCGATGGATAATCTGCTGATGCCACATTATGCCGGCATCGCACGCAAACGGTCGAGCCAGAAGTCGCTGTTCAATCAGGCAACGGAGGCGTTGAATCTCGTGCCGAGGAGGCCCAATCTGGCCGGCAGCAGGTTCAGCGGCGGCAACGCCCAGAAGCTAGTGATGGGCCGGTGGTTGCTACCGGATCTTGGGACAAGAGTCTTGCTGCTCGACGAACCAACCCAGGGCGTCGACATCGGCGCTCGTGAGGATCTTTATCGCCTCCTTTCCCAATTTGCGGCAGGCGGCGGAGCAGTCGTCGTCGCTTCGTCTGATCCGGCCGAAATTGTTGCCGTTTCGGATCGCGTGCTCATTCTGGCTCACGGTCAGCAGATCGCGCTGCTCGATGGTGAAATCCATGAAGACCAGATCGTGCAACTCGCTCATCAGAGTAAGGCCGTGATCGGCGGACCACGCCGGCAAGCCGCAACCATCACGGGGTAGGATCATGTCGCAAGCGAACGACAAGTCGGTGGATAGCACGAATATCGGAGCTTCCTTCACCGCTGCGGCGCTGCCGGCCGCAATCGCGTTCCTTGCTCTCTATTTCTTCTATAAGGCGCCGGTCTTCCTGACCTTAAACAACTGGATCAGCATCTCCGTGCAGATCGCATCACTGATGACGATCTCCATTCCGTTTTCGATTCTGCTCATGGCTGGAAAGGTCGATCTCAGCGTCGGTTCGATGGTTGGGCTGTCAGGCGTAGTCGCCGGCCTCTCTTTCCCCAATCTGGGAATCATCGCAACGGTTGTACTGGTGCTGGCAGTGGGGTTGGCGATCGGGCTGCTCAACGGCTTTCTCGTCGGGGTCCTATCCATGTCGCCGATCATCGTGACACTGGGCGCCCTGACTCTGCTGCGTGGATTGGCGCAATGGCTGTCTCCATCGCCCTTGTTTGACTTTCCCGAGGCCTTCACATTCATCGGTTACGGTCGGCTGCTCGGTCTGCCTATCCTGACTTTAATCATGTTGTCAGTTCTCGCCGTCGGCCTGTTCGTAATGGCGAGAACCCCGCTGGGGCGTCACACAGTCGCTATCGGGGTCAACGAGCGTGCCGCCTATCTCGTGGGCATCCGCGTCAAGTTGACCGTGATGCTGCTTTATGGCGCCGTCGGCATGAGTGCGGCGCTAGCCGGCCTCATGACGATCGCGCGCATCAATTCAGCTCCGTCGGGGACACTCGGGGTGGGGCTCGAACTGAGTGTGCTCACCGCCGTCCTGCTGGGAGGCGTGCCGTTTACGGGGGGCAGGGGATCCCTCCTGCGCGTCGCCTTGGGCGTCTGGCTGCTCGGAATGCTGTCGAACGGCCTCATTCTAATGAACGTTCCCACTGTGGCGAGTTTGATGATCACTGGTCTCGTGCTTGTCCTGGCCGCGGGCCTGGATGTGCTCCGGACACGGCGGGGCTGAGGAGGTGTGATGGTGTTGGACAAAGTATCGAAGCTCTCGTTGGACGAAATGTTGCAGGGCTTCCGAGCCGGCACGATAGATCCGGTCGAGGTAATGGAGCTCACGCTCGACCAGATCGGCCGTGTGAACGGCGAGATCAACGCGCTCTACGAATTGCGGCCCGGTGAAAACCTTGCTGCAGCCAAAGCTGCAGCGCGGCGGTACGGCGAAGGCCGCCCATCCGGTGCTCTGGACGGTGTGCCGGTCACCATCAAGGATTCCGTGCACGCCGTCGGCACGCGCTGGCATCACGGTTCGCGTATCCATGCAGACGGGATACTCGGCACAACTGATGCGCCGCCGACAGAGCGCCTCAAGGCTGCCGGCGCTATCATCGTGGGCAAGGGTAAGATGCCTGACTTCGGTCTCAGCGGATCGGGCGTGAGTTCGTTCCATGGTATCGTGCGTAATCCGTGGGGCCTCGTGTGGAATCCAGGCGGGTCGAGCGCGGGAGCGGGCGCGTCTCTTGCAGCGGGCATTGGCATGATGTCGGTGGGCTCGGACATAGCAGGCTCCGTACGGCTCCCGGCCAGCCATTGCGGATTAGCAGCGTTGAAGCCCACGCAAGGCATGATCGCGCATACGCCGGCTTCGGACATACGGTCGGCCGGACCCATGACCCGGTATGCCGCCGACCTGGAAGCGCATCTGCGTGTTCTGGGCGGGTTGCATCGACACGACCGTTTTTCACTCCCCGTGACGGAACCCAGCGAAAGCTTCGGCAAAGCCCGTGTCGCCGTCTATCAAAGCTTCGGCTTCGGTCCTCCAGTAGAGACGGCGGTGCTGGACGTGCTTAGTCGCGCGGGAGAGGCAATGGCGGGCCTGGTTGCAGAAGTAGCGAGCGCTCCCCCTCCTTATGATTTCGATGCCTACCTGCCGATTGACGACATGTTCAAGATTCGTGGATGGCGTGAACACATCGGTGCGGCCGAGCAGCTGCGTCAGCACACCCCGCGGCAACTGTTCGATTGGTTTGAGGAGGCACGGGACTGGTCGGCCGAACGAGTCGCGCTGTTCGAGGCGGGCGTAGCGCGCGGTGTGGCGCAGACGAATGCCTTATTCGAGGACAGCGATTTTCTGCTGACTCCTGTGATGCCGGTGGTGAACTTCCCGGCCGAGGAAAGGGGCGTGGACCCGGCGATGCCGCTGCGGCACTGCACGTTCACGGCGATGTTCAACCAGTCGGGTCATCCGGCGGTGTCGCTCTGCGGCGGGTTCGACTCCCGTGGCTTGCCGGTGGGGGTGCAGCTCGTCGGGCGCCGATTCGACGATGTTCGGCTTTGCCGGCTCGCCGCGGCGCTGGAATCCGCGCTTTGGCCGGGCGGCCCGCAGGCGCGCGAATGGCCGCTCCAGCCCCGCAAGCCGACGTGACGGAGGTGGTTATGGTCGCTGCAAATCGCCAGGCCCTAGTCCGGGCTCGTGCCGAGGCCCGCCTGGGCGGCTCGTTGGACAGTCTTGAAAGTCCGCTGACCGTGCTGGCCTCGCCGGCCTGGAGAGGAATCGAAGCCGACATCTGGCTTGCACGCCGGAGCGATCAGTCTGAAATCTACAAGCACTATCACACTGACCTCTCGCACTATGTGGATCCGGCGGGGGCCATCGCCGCCGCGAAACGCGCGGGCGACATCGGAGTCGGGCCGCGCGTCTTGCAATCCTGGGACCAGGATGGGCTTTTCGCGATGGAGTACCTGGGGAACGGCTGGCGGGCATGCGGTCTTCACGACAGCGCGAACACCGGCGTTCGTATGGGCATCGTTGCCGCGAAGAAAGCTCTTCAAGCGGCGCCAAAACTATCGCGCGAGGCGGATATCTTCGGCGAGATTCGTGCAGCCTACGCCGCGTGCAGCAGTTACAAGGCAAGCCTGCCGAAGAATATGGCAGCCTTTCTCGGCTTCGCCGACAGGGCAGAGCAGGCGATGTCGCGGCTGAGGGTCGAACGGGTCCCCTGTCACCGCGACGGCAATACCGCAAATACCATGGTCGGTCCGGGAAATACGGTGCGGCTTGTCGACTATGACTTGGCGGCCAACGCCGATCCGTATGAGGACATTGGCTGTCATATTACGGAATTGTTCGATCGCGAGCCGGAGGCACGGGATGGATTTGTCGAGTGGACCGGCTTTTTCGAAGAAGCCCTATTCCAGCGGGCCATGGTCTACGGAATTCTCGACGATCTGCGCTGGGGTCTCGTCGCCTTCGCCATGGCCGCGTCGTCGCCGCGCACGACGCTCGAATTCGCCAAATACGCCTCCTGGCGCATGATGCGTTTCGAGACGACATCGCAAACTTCCATTGCGGGAGATCGCCTGCGTCGCATGGCCTAACGAGAAAGGATGACGAGATGTCCGAGGCCGCGACCTCTACGGGCGGTTCATGCTTGCAAGCGTCACCAAGGTCGTGTTCGCGATGATCAATGAGCACATCGAGCAGATGCCGGGCAACTTCACGGCCAAGGTGTCCGACCAGAACCAGATCGTGGACATGAAGATCATCGGTTTTGAATTCGCGTCGAACAACGGGCGCGCGTACGAAATCGGCGTGTTCCAGAGGGCGATATGACAGACGTAACCCAGGATCTCGTGAAACTGTATGCGGAGTCCGATGCGCTCGGCATTGGTGAGCTCGTACGCAGCAAGCAGGTGAAGGCGTCTGAGATCATAGAGACCGCCATTCATATCATCGAAGACCTCAATCCGAAGCTGAACGCGGTGATCATTGAGACCTTCGACCTCGCGCGCTCCCTGAGTGCGGTTCCGAACAACGGTCTCTTCGCCGGCGTGCCCTATCTTTTGAAGAACTTGGGCACGATGTGGAAGGACACTGCCCTGACCTTCGGCACGCCTTACCTGAAGGATTTCGTCTGCCCGGTAGATTCGGAAATCGTTCGGAAAATGAAGGCTTCCGGCTTGGTCCCGGTGGGGCGCAGCAACACGCCGGAATATGGCTGGTGCATCACCTCGGAGCCGCGTCTCTACGGCCCGACGGTCAATCCGTGGAATCCGGACATCACCCCAGGCGGATCGAGCGGCGGCTCGGCGGCGGCTGTCGCCGCACGGATCGTGCCGATCGCAGACGCCTCCGACGGTGGCGGTTCCATACGCGTGCCGGCGTCGTGCTGCGGTGTTGTCGGGCTGAAGCCCTCGCGTGGACGAATGAGCTATGGTCCTCACGAAGCCGACATGTGGTTCGGCAGCATTTATTTCCTCTGCAATACCCGCACCGTACGTGACACTGCGGCTTATCTGGACGCCGTTTCTGGAAATCTTCCGGGCGACCCATATCACGCGCCGCGACCGGAAAAGAGTTGGCTTGCCGGACTTTCCGATCGCCCGCGCAAGCTGAATATCGGCTATACCCTACGTGCGCCCTGGGGCGAGCCCTTCGCGCCCGCGGTCAAGGCCGCCGTCGAGAACGCCGTGAAGCTATTCGAGAGCCTGGGGCATACGGTCGAGGAATACGACGTCAAGACTGATATCGAGGCGGCTTGGTGGCCTTATAACGATATCATCGCGATCGAGACCTTTACCGAGTTCACGCAACACGCGAAATTCGTCGGGCATCCGCCGCGGGAGGAAGACCTGGAGCCCTTCAACTGGTCAATGCTCGAATATGCCAAAACCCTTTCGGCGGCAGAATATTCGGCGAGCATCGGTGCGGTTCGTAAGGCGGGGCAGTCCATCGCTGCCGAACTTGCGGCCTTCGATGTCTTCGTCAGCCCGACGCTGACCCAGCCGCCGCGCCCTGTCGGCTATTGGTCGATGACCGATGGAAACCGTGAGCGCTACCTAGATCGCTGGTCCGACGCGGCGTACATGTTCTCGCACAACATTTCCGGCCTGCCGGCCATGTCGCTTCCGCTTTCCCTGGGCGATGGCGATACGCCGATCGGTATCCAGATCGTCGGTCGCCACGGTGACGAGGCGACCCTATTGCGGCTTGCCGCCCAAGCGGAGGAAGTCGAGCCATGGATCGGCCGCAAGCCGGCCGTCTGCGCAATCTGACGCCCTGGGCCCGGAGTTTAGGCAACGGTTCCGGTCGAAATATGCCGGCGCCTCTGCTCCACAGGAGGCGATCGTCGTCCCCACTTCCTGGCAATGCGCATCCGATCTTCGCCGGGGTGAATATTCACTGGGCGGTTTCAAAAATGAAGTGCAACACGTTAATTTTCGCGACCGGCGAGGCTGTAGATTTGCCTCGCCTGTCTGGCATTGTTTCATGATCGGCGCTGCCGTCAAGGGCGACCCGCAAGAGCGGGGCGCAAGAGCGCACCCTTGACCGCAGCGCCGATCATGAAGGATTGCCTGCCATGCGGAGACAGGGAGCAAAGAGCTTCTGCTTTTCAGGCGGCCGCACGCTCCAGTTTAGCGCACTCAGCTGCGAACACCTCCATCGGCGTTTGAAAGCCGAGACAGGCTCTCGGTCGCGTGTTGAGGCTTTCGGCAATCGCGTTGAGATCCTTCTGGGCGTAGATCGACAGGTCGCATCCCTTGGGCAGATATTGGCGAACCAAGCCATTCATGTTCTCGTTGGACGGACGTTGCCACGGCGAATGCGGATCGCAGAAGTACACCTTCAGTTTCAAGGCCTTGGAAAGTTCATCGTGGCGCGCCATCTCCTTGCCCTGGTCATAGGCCAGGCTTTTGCGCATGGCCGTCGGCACTTTGCCAAGCTCGCGCCTGAAGCCGATCAGCGCGGCACGTGACGAGCAGTCCTTCATCTTGACCAGAATCGTGAAGCGGCTTTTGCGCTCGATGAGTGTCCCGATCGCAGAAGCGTTGCCGGCTCCTTTGATCAGATCGCCTTCCCAGTCTCCTGGAAATGCGCGGCCCAACACGTCGGCTGGTCTCTCGTGGATAGAGATCATCCCGATCATGCCGCCGCGCTTGTCCGTGCGGCGGCGCAAAGGCAGTCGTTGACTGTGATGTTGGCGCAGATAGCTGACAAGTTCTTTGCGAATTTGACCGCGAGGCAACACGTAGATCGCCCGATAAATCGTCTCGTGAGAAACTGTCGGCAACCGAGGACCCTGCTGCTGTTCGTCGTCACGCTGCCGGCGGAGCTTGCCGGAAATCTGCTGAGGTGACCAGCCGCGTCGGATATGCGCAAACACCCAGGCTCGCAACGCCGAGCCTTCTCGCAGCTTCACCATGCCATGCCGACGGCGCCACCGACGCGCATATCCTGCAATGCAGGCATCGTACTCTTCGCTATCCTCGCTATTGCGCGAAATCTCCCGCGATAGCGTCGAAGGGGCTCGACCTAGACTCCGAGCGATCGAACGGAGGCTCTCGCCATTCAGCATCCGGCTATGAAGATCGTTGTGCTCTGTCGCGCTCAACTGGCTGTAGTGACGCCCCATGCTCACCCTCGATATATGTATGGGGGTGTTGCACTTCAAATTGGAATCCGCCCTGTGTGTCTTCGGCAATGCGCATGAAAGGGCCTAGTCTCGAGAGATATTGATCACCGAGAAGCCGGGGCTGCTCACGTTCGAGGCGAACAGACGTCGGGGTCTGCGGATTCTTCGTATCGAGCTCTGCCGAGCAATTCTCCGCTACCTGGCGCAAGGGCCTGATATTGCGATCTTTTGGATCGCATAACATAGATTACGGAATATATTCCTATATCCCGAAAGCCGAAACTACTGGAGCAACCTCCAATCGGCGTTTCTTACGACGCGCTCGCTTGCATTCGCCGTACAGCGTCGCGTTGGCGCCGCTTTCGTTCCCGGTTGCGCCGAACTGGTGCTATCGAAGGCTTCGGTGACAGAGTCATGTCCGGCGTCGGCTGCTCGACCGTACGGACGGCAGGCAGCTCAGTTGCTTGAGCTGGCGCGGGACGGGCCTCCATGATCTCGAGAACCGAGCGTCCCTTGTCGGTGACCCGCCAGCCGCCGTTCATCCGCTCGACGAGACCTTGGGAGAAGATATCCAGGTCAGGCACGCGGGCCGCCAATCGCTTCGTGCGTTCGGCCCAGTCCCGTCCGCTGGTCGCCAGAATCGCCATATCGCGCTTGAGGTCCGCCATGGCGGCGAACCCGTCTGGATAGCTGACCAGCACCTTGAGAACCGTCACCTGGAAGTTCACTGCCCCCACCCTACCCGGCTTCCGCGAACTTACTTCCTCGACATCTTAGAAGTATCGGTGGACATCTGTCGACTCACGAGATGCATCTGCCGGTTTTCGTTGGGCGTATGTGGTGAAAAGGTCCTTGTTGGGCATGACATCCGTCTCGAACGAGCCGGTCGGAGCTGAGGACGCGTCAGGACATTCTCCGAACGTTACGTTCCGGCGTGTGCTTGAATGCGTCGGCGTGGCAGCTTCGACCGATCCCAGGTTGCCGGATGGCGGCCGTTGCAGCGGTGATGGGTGAAATGGGTCGGGAGTTCGACGGCGGCTACGCGGAGAATTCGTTATTGCCGAACTCGCTGCTGATGCCAGTCATCACCACGTTAACTTGGGACGTCTTGGCCGCACTGCTTGAATCGTACTAGGGCTCGCTGGACGCGTTGGGGCTCGTTCCCGGTGGCCAAGAGCGGTTGCTGATCCGTGGCGGGACGTCTCCAATCGGTATGGCGGCGGCGTCGATCGCGTCCGGCCCTCGCCTGCGGCTGGCGTCGACTACGTGCTCGTTGACGCTGGTGGACCGGTGACGGCGAGCATGCACTCAGTCTGGCACGAGGGTCCGGACTATGTCCTGGATCTCGTCGGGGCGCACGCGACGGTAGACTCGCTGCTTCTGGTCCGTCGTGGCGGGGGCCGTGTGCGTGACGGCCTCGCTCAGCGGGTGGCTGATTCCTGACTTCGAACCGATAGCGATGATTCCGAAGAGCGACTGCGGAGAACTGGCGCCAGCGGATATGCCGTCGGGCCTTGTCGCAGACGTGCGCGCCACGGCGATGAAGATGGGCATTACTGCTTCGCCGTGGCCCTATGAGGCCGCGGCCCGTAGCGCACTCCGATTGGCGAAATCTGCGCTGGCCTGCGATCTGCACTGTGCTTCCGTGACCCACACGGCGGCCGGAGGCGAGGCCCGGCAATGGAGGCAAACCCAATCGGACCTCGCAGCCGCCGATCCCGGAGGAGGATCAAGGTGGAGAATCGCATAGAAGGCGTGCGGTTTTTCGTCCCAAATGTGGATCATCTCGCCGGAAAGCACCATTCGGGGTCGGTCGGTTCGCGACAATGCGGCCGAAGCTGACCGAGCAGAAATGCGGCGGATCATGACCATCAACGCCGCTGGTCGTTGTGGTTGCAATGTTAGCGTCCCTCTAAAGGCAGCACGAGCGCTTGGTCTCACTGTGGTGCCCACGTTGCTTGCCCGCGCCGACGAGGTGATCGAGTAGCGGTTCTCCCTCTCATTGCGGTGCACGAGTCCGGTTGTGGCCGTTGCCGACATTCGCTCAGCGCGCCGACACGTCCGCTGCCGAGACGTGAGCTGACGACGATCATATGGCTATTGGGGGCAGCCTTTGACCGCAACGGACATGCTGATCCGCTGAAGACTACGAGGCTGTGCAAGTTGTTGGCGCATTTCGCCCGTGCTAGGATTTTGGTCTTTCAGTTTTGAATAGTGGAGGTCGTGATGAAATTGGTTTCTGCCTTTACTGGAGCCCTGTTAGCTTCGCTGATTTGCGGAAGTGCTGAAGCGCAAATCGCGCGCGAAGCATTCTATTCAATTCCCTCAGAAACAGTGTCAGCTGCTGATTTTCTGATGGGCAAGAAAGGAACGCCCGTCGCTCTCGCAGGGCAACTGCGGTTTGCGAAAAGCGGTCCTGCTAAACAACCACTCGTCATTCTGCTGCATTCGGCGAGTGGCCCTATTACAGATGGCGCGCCCTACGAGGAATGGCCGCGAGTCCTCAACGAAATAGGGATCGCCACTTTCGCGGTCGACAGCTATGCCGGTCGCGGACTAGTCAATTATCCGAGCGATGCAGGCAAGATCTCCTTTCTGACCCGGATTATCGATGCTTACACGGCGCTTGATGTAGCCGCAAAGGATCCGCGGATCGACACGTCGAGGATCGCCGTGATGGGCTTCTCTCAGGGCGCCTCCGCCGCTCTCTATTCTGATATGGCCAGATTCCAGAAAATGTACGGCAGCCCAGACCTTCATTTCGCAGCGCACATTTCCGCCTACGCGGTATGCAATACGCGTTTTCAAGACGAGGAAAACGTAACGGCGCCGATCCTCATGTTGCACGGAGCAGCGGACGATCTTACGCCCATAGCGCCATGTCGCGACTATGCGGAGAGACTATCCAAGGCTGGCAAGAGCGTGCGTATCATCGAATACCCGGACGCCTACCACCAATTCGACGCCCCTATGTATCGGACCGCGGTCAAGTTTGAGCAAGCGCCTAACTCGGTTAGACAGTGCCGCCTTGAAGAAGGCGAGAATGGCGCAATTCTAAACGTGGAGACAAAGAAGCCACTAGGCCCAAGCGATTCTTGTTATAAAAAAGGATTTACGGGTGGCTACTACCAAGAAGCTGCCGCGAACAAATCCCACGATGATGTCAAAGCGTTTCTAAAGGAGCTCTTTCACTTCCAGTAACCCATTGGACCCCCGGCCTTCATGGGCAGGCCGGGGGTCTCTACCGGACCGGGACACCACGCACCGAATCCAGCAGCATTCTTAGCCGCCCGCAAGCGCCTTCAGCTTCTCGGGTACCTTTTCCGCTGGCGAAAGCCTCATGCTGCGCGACAGGGCACCATAGCGCACACCGAGCTTGGTACCTGCGTCCATGACATACTCAGGGGCAGTGGCAGCAGCCTGATGTTGCGCGTGGTCCTGTGGCGCGAACTTCGCGGCAGCATGTTGGCGGAGCATGCCTTGAGCCTTTGCGGATAACCCAGAGAGGAACGGCTGGGCGTGCAGCACGCTGGCGACGTTGGCGCGGTCGCCATCGCTGATCGCCTGGAAGATAAACGCGTTTCGCTTCTCCTCCGGCAGCGCCTTCACATAGGTGCGCACCTCGCTGGTATGCGATAGCCCTTCCGGCGTTTTCCGCTTCGGGTCTTCCAGCGCTGTCGCACTGCCAGCACCGTCATGCAGCCTCGCAGCTGCTTCACCTTGCTATCGATCAGCGGCGCCATCCGCTTCCATGCTGCTTCCGTAGCAGCGGCGAATTCCTTGGTGTTCTCCACCACAACAGTCGGCCTACCGTTCACAAGCCGGGTCTGGCCCATCAGCGAAGTCGCGGCACAAAGCACAAGGTCCGCTTAGCGGGGCAGAGCGGATTTGCTGAGTCTGAGGTCTTCGCATTGTGCCCGGGGCAAACGCGCTTGACGGTGAGCCCGTACGTGCGACATTGCCCCCGTTATGGATTGATCGTGGTCTGCATGTTGCGGACTGGTGATGCTTGGAGTGAACGTCGTATCACTTGAGGCCTTTGGAACGCAGGCGCCTCCGACAAACGCTGGGAACCAAATGGCAGGAGTCAAGTTGATTCTCCCGGATGACGCCGCGACAACGTGGCGCCGACACAAGGCCTCAGCTTGGCGCCAGCCCCGGAGCTGAGGTCTTTTTGTTGTCGCCTGTGTACATTTTTGTACAAAGCACCGGAACGTAATCCGGGTTCCTGGCTCATCTCAGGGGGACTTCGATGGGATGATAAGACGTGCCGCGCTACACCTCCTTTGCCCGAGAGGCCGCAGCAACGCTACTGCGCATGGCAAAAACAACAAAGGACCCGCAGGTTGCGTCCGGGTTGATCCAGCGTGCAGCCGATCTGAAGGACGGGACAGGCGAACTGCCCGCGATTGATGTTGAGGCGGTCGCTGAAGAACCAAAGAAGCCTTCTAACGAAGAACTGAGGTCGCCGCCCCTCCGCGCTGGAAGGCGTCTTTCATCGAACCACCATCCGTTCACCAATGTCCCCACGCGGCATACTTTCGGCTCGTCCAGTCACGCTCTTCTCGCCAAGCCTCAAAATCTGCCTCGCGGCGCCGCGACACGAAGAACGCCCATGCAGCCGTGAACGCGGCGCGTGCTTGATCGAATGTGGCAGCAGTGCCGGAGGTGCATTCGCCCGGGCCTGATCGGGGATAGAAGCCGCAGCGCCATCGCCACGCATCACTCTCGACTGGATTTCCGGACGACCAACCTCGAACGGTCAATCGCAAGGCAACCGAGACGGGCGCGGCGGTCTCTACCATGTTGCAATCGGTCTGCAGCCTGACCGAGGCCAGCCAGCGCCTGCGCCTCGAACTCGACAACTTCATGGCCAGCGTGGCCACGGCATGACACGGCGGGGGGAGGTGAAGATATCTGCCAACGGGTAATTGCGCGAGCGCGGGTTTGGTGTGGTAGTGAACCGCAGGGTCTGCGGCCACTCGCGGCCTGAGAGCGCTACCAAGGGACCGCCGATGAACCGTGACCTCGATCTCGCCGGCTTTGACCTGCACCCGCAGCGTGGTGCGGTGCTGGCCGAGGTGCATGCCCGCCCGTTCACCCGGCTGACGGCGCCGCTCACGGTGCTGCGTCTAGCTTTTCTCAGCCAGGGCAAGATCGCCGCCGCCGACCGGCAGAAGTTCGTGTCATTCTGCACCTCGCACGGGCAAGCGCCGCCGGATGCCGCGACCAAACATCACCAAGTCACGATCGGCGCAATTCAGCTCCGCTGGGAGCAGCACTCGGAATTCACCACCTTCACCTGGATCCTCGACAATGCAGATACGTCCGCTCGAAGCTTCGGCGAGCTCAGCGATGAACCCGCCACACTGATCCTATCTCTGCCGCAGTCCGGCCAATTGCTGGTTGCCGTCAAGCTCGAGGTCGAGCAGACCTCGGCGGCGCTGGAGCGTGCCCAGCAGCTTTTCGAGAGAGGCAGCCTCGCCGTGGCATCGGTCCGCAGCGGACCGGCCGTCGTCGCATCCGATTTTCGCGCGGACGATCAGGGCTTTATTCGCATTCTCGTCTGTAATGACGGTCTGTCGCCTGGTCGGTTGGGCGCGCTGGTACAGCGCCTGCTGGAGATCGAGACCTATCGCACGCTGGCGCTGCTCGGCCTGCCTGCCGCCCTCGAGCTTGCGCCCTCCGTCGATCATATCGGCCGGCGGCTGGTCGAAGTGCTCGAGGAGATGCAGGGAGCAGAGGACCTCAAACTCAACAATCGTCTGCTGGCGGAACTGACCTCCTTGGCCGCGTCGCTGGAGAAGGGGGCTGCCGGCAGCCTCTTTCGTTTCGGCGCCAGCCGGGCCTATTACGAGATCGTGCAGGCCCGTCTGGCCGTGATCGAGGGCGGCGAGGTCGCGGGTTATCCGACCTGGTCTTCGTTCCTAGCCCGCCGCATGGCGCCAGCGATCCGCACCTGCGCCACAATGGAAGACCGGCAGGCCAATCTGTCGATCAAGCTCGCGCGCGCGGCCGATCTGTTACGCACACGCGTCGACGTCGAGCTCGAAGAACAGAACCGCGATCTGCTGCGCTCAATGAATGAACGCACCCGGCTGCAATTGCGGCTTCAGAGCACGGTCGAGGGATTGTCGGTCGCAGCGATCGGCTACTACGTCGTCAGCCTGTTCGGCTATCTCGCCAAAGGCGCCCATGACGGCGGCGTGCATGTGGAACCGTCGCTGGCGACCGCGCTCTTTGTGCCGGTGGCTGTGGCCGTGATCTGGATCGTTACCCGCAACATCCGCAGGCGGCACTTGAAGCACGACGAAACGTCGGGCGCTCACGATTGAGTGCATGAACGAGCCGCTTGCGCTTCGCAAGCGAGCGGTTGAAGCTGGGGCGACCGGGAGACACGAAACGCCCAGATTCGAGGGTGGTAGGCCGAAGAGTATCAACGATCATCCTGCCAGTACTGTTGAATAGATGGTTGTCGCGCCGATCCCAATGGCCACGCTCCCAACAACAAGCTGTAGAGCTCGATTGACCGATGTCAGCAGGCGGGCAGACATCACGAGCGGAACGGCAATCATGGACGATAGCGCAGCCATGCCGATCATCGAGCCAACACCGAACAGGAGCATATAGATCAAGCCATCTCGAGCAGTACCCGCTTGCGCCACGGTCAACACAAGCAGAGCAGCCGACCCCGCCATGCCGTGAACCAATCCGACGAAAAGGGTACGCCAGCGGAACCCATGCGCATGGTCATGAGGGCTCCTCCGATGCGAGATAGCTTCTAGGGGATGGGCATGCAGATGGAGATGAGCCGTACCATCGCGATGGCTGTGCCGATGAAAATGGACGCGCTCTCGCCACAAACGCCACAGAACGTCAGCGCCAAGCACGACCAGCATGACCCCAACCGCGGTCTCCAGCGGAAGCGAAAGCCGCTCAGGAATGGCGTGTCCAAGCAGTAGCGCCACCCCTCCGAACAGGAAGAGCGTGATCGTGTGACCTAGTCCCCAGGTCAGGCCGTGTTTGACGATATCGAAGACGTTGATCCGGCGAGCAGCTATGCTCGACACAGCCGCGATGTGATCGGCCTCGAGCGCATGTTGCATCCCGAGGAGGAACCCAACACCCAATATCCCAATCATGACCTGCCCGCCGGCTTAAGATGCGAAGACCATATCTCTGGCGCGCTGAGCCTCTTGCCTGATCCAGGCGTACCATTGATCGAGCCCCTCGCCGCTCTTCGCCGAGACTTTGAGGATCTCGATGTCCGGGTTGACTTCCTGCGCGTTGGCCACCGCTTGCGCGACATCGAAATCGAGGTGCGGCAGCAAATCGATCTTGTTCAGGATCATCAAGGACGACGACTGGAACATGTGAGGATATTTCAGTGGCTTGTCCTCGCCTTCCGTCACCGATAGAATGACGACCTTGGCGTGTTCGCCGAGGTCGAACATCGCCGGGCACACGAGATTTCCGACGTTCTCGATCATCACCACCGCACCAGCGCTTGGCCGGAGCTCGGCGAGCCCGCGCGCGATCATGTCGGCTTCGAGATGACAACCCGTCCCTGTATTGACCTGGACGGCTGGCGCACCTGCGCGCCGGATCCGCTCGCCGTCATTTGCGGTCGCCTGGTCACCTTCGATCACAAACAGCGCGGTCTCGTCGCGCAAATCCCTGATCGTCCGTTCCAGGAGCGTCGTTTTTCCCGCGCCCGGAGAACTCACCAGATTCAATGCGAGGATTTCCCGCCCGGCAAACCAGGCTCGGTTTCTGCCGGCAAGCGCGTCGTTCGTGGCAAGAATACGGGCCTCCAGCTCGATCAGCTCGCCTGGTCCATGCGGCTCATCTCTGCCATGGCCGTGGTCATGAGCATGGTCATGATGGGCTTCGTCGCCATGCGGATGATCATGGTCGTGATGACCATGATGGTGATGACCATGTCTGTGATCGTGGTCATGGGCATGTTCATGCCGATGCGGGTGCGAATGAGAATGGCCTTCGGCATGTCCATGGACATGCTCATGCGCGCCTTCGCTGGCGTCCTTCCGGGCAAGCCTGCTCTCCTGACCCGTCTGAAGATTGACGACGGTTGCACCCGCCTTTGCGCCACAGCCACAATGTCCGCACATCACACGGTCTCCCCTTCAACTTCCATGCTTCTGATCCGCAATTCCTCGCCCTGGAGCCGCGTCAAACGCCGCGATCCGCAATGGCAGGCTGCAAACAGTGTCGCCTGCTCGAATTCCGATCCGCATTCGTCGCATCGAGCTCGCCCGGTGATCTGCCGGATATCCAGGGTGGCGTCCTGAAGAAGGGTACCCTTGGCTACGGTCTCGAAGCAAAATTCGATGGCTTCGCTCATCACGCCGGAAAATTGCCCGATCTCCAGCGTCACGCGATGAACCTTGCGGCCCTTCGCTGCGTCGCAGACGATGGAGACGATATTCCTTGTGATGCCGAGCTCGTGCACGCACTTCTCCTCAGCAAATCCGGGGCAACTGTTCGCCGACAAGCATGTCGACAATCCGCCGCCCGCCGAACGTCGTCCGCATCGTGACGCGGCCTTCGATCTCGGACCCAATTCGCCCGATCATGGCGGCATGCGCGCCGAGCGGATGCCCTCGCATCGCCGCGAGCGCCGCATCTGCCTGATGGGCGGGGACGACCGCGACTATTTTGCCCTCATTGGCAAGGTAGAGCGGATCGAGACCCAAGATTTCGCAGAACGCCTTGACTTCCTCTCGGATCGGCGTCCGTTCCTCCTGGATTTCGATGGAAACGTGTGACGCTTCTGCAATCTCGTTCAGGACCGTTGCGATCCCGCCGCGCGTTGCGTCGCGGATAAAGCGCGTGCCAGGGGCGGCGGCAAGCAGAGCGCTAATCAGACCGTGCAGACAGGCGCAATCGCTTTCGATCGGGGTCTCAAGCGCCATATCGCCACGGGCACACAGGATTGCCGCGCCGTGGTCGCCGAGAAGCCCATTAACCAGCACGACATCGTTCGGGCACGCCTTGTCCACGCCAAGGTCGATACCGACCGGAATCATCCCTATGCCTGTGGTTGTCACGAAGATCTTGTCACAGGCGCCGCGGGGCACGACCTTGGTATCGCCAGTCACGATTCTAACGCCGGCGTCGTTCGCCACCTGAGCCATCGAGCGCGTGACACGTCGCAGCAGATCGACCGCAACGCCCTCTTCGAGGATGACGGCGCAAGACAGAAACAATGGGCGCGCTCCACCGACGGCGAGATCGTTTACCGTCCCGCATACGGCAAGCTTGCCGATGTCACCGCCGGGGAAGAACAAGGGGTCGACCACGAAGGAGTCCGTCGTGAAGGCGAGCCTGTCTCCATGCGCGCCAAGCGTGTTCAGATCAAAGCGCGCCTGGTCTTCCAGCGGCTCGCCTCGCTCATCGAATGCGGCCACGAAGACGTCATCGACGAGATCCTTCATCGCCTTGCCGCCACCGCCGTGAGCCAGCGTAACGGCGCTGACGCTGACTTTGCCGAGCCTGCGCGTCCTGACAAAGGGCAGGATGTTCATACGACCTCCGCCTGGCGCCTTTGGCCGCCGTACTGGTAGTAGGCCGCACAAGCGCCTTCCGAGGAGACCATCAGCGCTCCGAGCGGCGCTTCCGGCGTGCACGAGGTTCCAAACACCTTGCATTGCCACGGCTTCAGCGCGCCCTTGAGCACCTCGCCACATTGGCACGACTTCGGATCGGCGATCCTGACGTTCGGAATGGTGAATTTGCGCTCCGCGTCGTATTGCGCATACGCCTCCCGCAGCCTGACCCCGGAGTGATCGATCGAGCCGAGCCCCCGCCATTCGAAGAACTCCCGCAGCTCATAGACACGAGAGACCGCATTGAGAGCCGGGTCATTGCCCGCATCCGGCACCACGCGGGCATACTGGTTCTCGACCTCGGCGCGGCCGTCCTTGATCTGCTTTAGGAGCATCCAGATCGAGTGCAGGATGTCGAGCGGCTCGAAGCCAGCGACCACCATTGGCTTCCGATAAAAATTCGCGATGAACTCGTAAGGTGCCGTACCAATCACCATCGACACATGGCCGGGCCCCAAAAAGCCGTCGAGCTGAAGACCGGGACTGTCGAGGATCGCCTTGATGGTGGGGACGATCGTGATGTGGTTGCAGAACACGGAGAAGTTCCGGATTCCCTCGCTCTCGGCCTCCAGAATAGTCAATGCGGTCGACGGCATCGTCGTCTCGAATCCGAGGCCGAAGAAGACGACCTCGCGCTCCGGACTGCGCCGCGCCAGGTCGAGCGCGTCCATCGGCGAATAGACCATGCGCACATCCGCGCCATCCGCCTTTGCCTGCAGCAGGCTTTTTTTCGATCCCGGAACGCGCATCGCGTCTCCGAATGTGGTAAAAATCACCTTCGGGTCCTCTGCGATCGCCACGCAATCGTCGACCCGGCCCATCGGCAGCACGCAGACCGGGCAGCCGGGGCCGTGAACGAGCTCGATCTCCTTGGGCAGCATGCCTTCCAGCCCGTAGCGGAAGATCGAATGGGTGTGGCCGCCGCACACTTCCATGAGGTACAGCGGCCGATCGGGCGGCAGCGCCATGCTCGCGACCAGCGTCTCGATCTCGCTGATCAGCACACGCGCTTTCTCGCCGTCGCGGAACTCGTCGACATATTTCATGCGGCGGCTCCCTTGCTTCGCGCCGATCCGCGGTCATCGGCAAGCAACGTATGAACGAGATCCCAGAGAATATGGTACGCGATCACGTGGCATTCCTGCGTGCGGTGGATTGAGGTCGTAGGGACGACCAGGCAGTAGTCGACAACGCCTGAGGTTTTCATCTTGCCGCCGTCGCCGCCGGCAAGCCCGACAGTGACGATGCCCATCTCCTTGGCCTTGGCGAACGCGGCCATCAGATTCGAGGAATTGCCACTGGTGGAGATACCGACCAGCGCGTCGCCTTTCCGCCCCTGGGCGACGATCTGGCGGACGAATACGTGCTCGAAGCCAAGATCGTTGCCAACCGCGGAAATCATGGCGAGATCGGCGACCAAATTGATCGCTGCCAGCGCCGGCCGTCCCGCCGTGATCGGGTGGACAAACTCCACGGCGACATGAGAGGCGTCGCAGCTCGAGCCGCCATTGCCCATGGAAAACAGCCGGCCACCACCCCGATAGACGTCGGCGATCGCCTTGGCCGCGGCCACCAGCACTTCCGCGTTCTCGCCAAAAAAGCGAGCATTGGTTTCGCGAGAATCGCGCGCCTTCTCCTCGACGGAGAGCAGCAGCGCGGCCTCGAGCCGCGCCGGGTCCTGCTGTTCACCGTGCAGGAACGGATAGAGCGCCTTGAGTTCGCTATTGCCTGACATGGCACTACCCTCCGGTTTGGGCTGCCGAGCGCCTCATGGCCTCGATCTCAGCCTGGGCTTCACCGAGTTCGGTGAGAATCTTCAAGGTTTGTGCGGCTTCCTGTTCGTCGATCCGGCTCATGGCAAAGCCGACATGCACCAGCACCCAATCGCCGACACAGGCGTCCACGGGATGGTCCTCGCTGACAATGCAGGCAATGTTGACCTGTCGCTTGACACCGCTGACGTCGACGGTGGCAAGCTTCCGCGTCGTGTCGTCGATCCTTATGATCTGCCCGGGAATGCCGAGACACATGGTTGGTTTCCTTCCCTGGAGCTTTTGATTGATGCAATAAGATGCGCCGCGCCGATGGCAGCCTGGCCGAGCGCCAGCCCTCCGTCGTTTGCAGGAATGTGAGCGTGTGACAGCACGGTGAAATCGTCCCGCTCCAGCCGGCGCGCAACCTCTTGGAACAGAATGCGGTTTTGAAAGCAGCCGCCACTGAGTGCGACGGTAGAGAAGTTACGTTCGGCCCCGTCTGGATTTTCAGCAAGCTTGCGTGTCATGGCGACGATGGCCTTGGCCAGTCCCTTGTGGAAGCGCGTCGCGATGACTGAGGCTGGTGTCTTCAGGATCAGGTCGCCCAGCACCGCATGCCACATCGCGAGCGGCTCGACGTAGGGCATACCTGAGCCGCGCAGATTCGGAATCGTCAGCGGATAGGCTAGCCGGTCGTCTTCCTCGAACAGCAGATCCTCATCGACAAGCGCCTCGAGCCGCGCCGCCGCCTCTCCCTCGTAGGACTGGAGGTCGCGGCATACGCCAACCGCTGCGGCCACGGCGTCGAACAGCCGGCCACAGGAGGACGCGAGCGGCGCGCCCAACCTGCTCCGGAGCATGGCGTCCAGCATGGCGCGCGGTTTGGTCTCGAGGAAAGAATAGAGCTCGAGCTCGCGGAAGTTCATGGTGAGTTCGCCCCAGCTCATCTCGGCCGTCAAATAGGCGTAGAGGTTGCGCCACGGTTCACGCGCGGCTTGCGCGCCGCCGAGCATCGCGACCGGCTTGAAAGTCCCACGACGCTCATAGCGGCAATAGTCCGCAAGCAGGAACTCACCACCCCAGAGTGCACTGCCCTCACCCCACCCCAGGCCATCGAGCACGATGCCCAAGACAGGCGGCGCGTTTAGCGGGTAGCCATTTTCGGCAAGACAGGACGCGATGTGGGCGTGATGGTGCTGAACCTCGATCAGGGGGACTGCGCCCTCTTCAGCGGCCATACGCGCACGCTTGGAGGACAGATATTCCGGATGCATATCGGCAACTAGGGCGGTCGGAACATGCTGAAAGAGCGAAGCATAGAGCGAAAGGTTTTTGGCGTAATCGTCAGAGGTGGACACATCTTCCAGATCACCCTGGTGTTGGGACAGAATGGCCGCACCATCCTTGATGAGGCAGAACGTCGCCTTGAGTTCGCCCCCAAATGCCAGCAGATCGGGTGCGGCTTCGAATCCTTTTGGCAGAGCCAGCGGCGCCGGCGCATAACCTCTGGCACGGCGCAACAGACGTAACCTCCCGCTGATCACCCGAATGACGGAATCGTCCACGCGGTTGGCGATCCTTCGATCATGGGTCAGCGCAAAACTTGCTATTTCTCCTAAGCGTTCGCGGACCTCATGATCTTCGGTAACCTGAGGCTCGTTGGACAGATTGCCGCTGGTCATGACCACCGGGCGGTCCATGCGCCGCAACAGCAACAGATGCAGCGGCGTGGTCGGAAGCATGAAACCGAGCGTCCGCAATCCTGGCGCGATGTCGCCGGGCAGACGCTCGGGCCCGTCGGCGCGCAAGAGCGCAATGGGAGCTGCCGGACCGGTGAGCTCGGCCTGTTCTTGCTCATCCAAACTGCAGTATCGGCGCACGATTGCGACATCCCGCGCCATCAGCGCGAAGGGCTTGCCGTCCCGCCGCTTGAGCTTGCGCAGGCGTGCCACCGTGTCGGCTCGTGTGGCATCGCAGGCGATCTGGTAGCCGCCGAGCCCCTTGATGGCGACGATTTCGCCCTTCTGGATCAGGGTGCACGCGGCATCCACGTCGTCCAGCATGGAAAACTGCTCGAAGGTGACGGGCCGTCCGTCCAGGCGGATCAGCTTCGCCCGGGGACCGCAGGCGTGACAGGCGACCGGCTCGGCATGGAAGCGCCGGTCGGATGGATCGCGATATTCGCGGGCGCAGTCAGCGCACATCGCAAATGGCGCCATTGCGGTCTTGGCGCGGTCATAGGGAATGCCGTCAACGATGCTCAGGCGAGGCCCGCAATTGGTGCAGTTGGTGAAGGGGTAGCGAAACCGTCGCTCGAACGGATCCAGCGTCTCGCGGGCGCAGTCGGCGCACAGGGCCGCATCGGGAGACACCTCGGTGTGCGCGGCGCCCGCTACACTCTCGGCAATCACGAATTCGTCGAGCAGCGCTCCATCATACACGTGGATTTCGATGCCATCGATCCGGCTCAACGGCGGCGGTTCGCTCACGATGCGCTCGATAAGCGTGTTGACCACGGCCCGCTCACCTCTTGCGCGGACCAGGACGCCTTCGCCATCGTTTAAGACTTCGCCGCCGAGACCGAGTTGCCGCGCATGACGCCATACCGTCGGCCGAAATCCCACCCCTTGGACACGGCCGCGCACCCGGATCTCGAACGCTTCGACCAATGCCTTCTCGAGGACAGGACCAAGACCGTTCACGGCGCCATCTCCCAGAGTAGAATTCGGTTGTTGCCGGTATCGGCGATCGCAAGAGTTTGACTGGAGGGTGACGCGTCATAGGGCCAGCACAGGCTGTCGCGAGAGGCGGCGCACCAGCGATTATCGCCCTTGTCAGCGAACCCATGCTGGGCCGCCAGCCCAGTTGCGGGCGCATCCATCGAAAGTTCATCGAGCTCAAAGCCAAGCAACCGAGAGTTCGCGGTATCGCAGACCACAAGCTGATCGTCCCAGACGGCGAGCCCATAGGGCATGCTCATGGCGCTGGAGGACGGATCGTAAGCGGTCCGATTGTGATCGACTCGAGCAAAGTCATCCTGACCGAGCACGAAATCACTGGGTGTCCCGCAAACGGACGGAAAGCACCGCCACACCATCACGCGATTGTTGCCGGCGTCCGAGATGACTAGCGCGCCTTTCGGACAAGCGATGCCGTGTGGCCATCGCATCCCCAATGCACTGGCGCTGGCGCCGGCATTGTCGTCGCGCGTCGTGAAGTCTTTCTGGCCGAGCACCAGATCGGCCGGCGTGCCATTGGCCTTGGGAAGCTCGTTCCACACCAGGACACGGCGATTGCCCGTGTCGCAGACGATCAGCTTGCCATTAGCGATTGCGACGCCATAGCACCAGTTCAACGTATTGTCGTACGGCGCGGAGTTGCCGCGATTGGCAAGGCCGCCCGTGAAGTCCGCCTGACCGAGAACCACATCAGCCGGCTGGTTTGACCTGAGGGGGTAGCCGTACCAGATCAGGATCCGGTGATTCCAGGCATCGGCGACCGCCAGCACGCCGTCCGCCGCGGCAACCCCGGTCGGCACGTTGAACGTCGCCGGGCCAATGTCACTCTTCGCATTCCGCCCTTCGCGCGAGAAGTCGGCCTGGCCGATCAGGAGGTCAGCGGGAACTTGGTCCTCGGACGGCAACCGGCTCCAGATCAAGAGACGGTGGTGGCCAGTGTCGCAAACGAATAATGGTCCATTGGCGCCGGCAAGGCAGACCCCGCGGGGGCCGAACAACGTGCGGGCCGACGGCACGATCGATTGCACGAGCCCGTCCGAGGTCACTTCCCCGCCCAGGATCACGCGAGCACCGCTCGCCGACATGAACCGGCGCGGCACATGATTGTCGCGCGCATGCAGGCGTTGCCGGGTCAGACTAACGATTGCGGCGGACGTGACCATGGCTACGCTGAAATCCTTATCTCGACCTTTGATCCGACAATCCTCACGGCGTGCGGCTGGAGTTGCACCTCGGGCGCGGTGAGGCATTCGCCACTGGCAAGATCGTATTGGAAACCATGATGCGGGCAGGTGATGATGCCGTTTGCCACCTCGCCATCATGGATCGGAAACCCCAGATGCGCGCAGGCGTTCTGGAAACAGGTGATCGATGCGCCGTTGCGCGACAGAATGACTTTTTGTCCGCCCACTTCGATTGCATGGATGGCACCGTCGGCAAAGTCTGACAAAATCCCGACCGGATTCCAGTTGCCTTCTGCGTTCAGCGCAAAGGGGCTGACGAACCGGACGCCATTCTCCGAACCGCCGGCCATTCGCTTGACTTGAATGACCTCGGTGATCTCCGGGCAGCCATCCTGAAGCGCCTTCTTCACGCCGGCATGAAACGTCAGAGTGGACGCAGGACAGCTATCGCAGGCGCCCTTGAAGCGGACCTCGACGCTTGGCGGGCGCACGCCGACCAGCTCCACGTCACCACCGTGCGATTTAAGCATCGGCCGGACACTATCCAGCGCCTGCTCGACGCGCTCGTTCAGGCTCGGCTTCAAGAGCTCGTACCGCCGCAGCACGGCATAAACGACTTCGTCCTTGGCGGCGGCTTGCATTGCTGCGAGCGCAGCCGGGTCAGTCTTCAGGGCGCGTATCAGGCGTCGAAACGCTTCGGCATTGAGCGCCTCGATCGCGAGCTTGTAGGCGCCCACGACAGATCGCGGCGTTTCATCCCAATTCGCAACGATGGACTCCAAGCGCTCGATATCGCCGACAAAGCCGGCGAGATCGTTTCGCGCTGTGGGTGTCAGATCGTTCATGCCAAACTCGCGGGAAACGCGCCTCCTCAACGAAAACGCAAATTGCGGAACAGATAGGGTTGCAAGCCGCCGCCGATTGCCGCAGCAAAGGGCGACGCGATCCAGGCCGGAGCGCCTATCGCGGCGAGCGCAACGAGCAGGATCGCTGTTATGGCCACGCCAATCGCGATTTGCCGGTAAACCTTGGCCGGGTCGGCAAAAAGCTTTCCGCGAAAGAACAAGAAGATGGAGTTCTGCGCCATTGCCCACATGTCCGTCTCCTCAACCGATGATCGCGAGAATGACAAGACCAAGCAGGACCCCGGCGATCCCGGCCAGCGGCCCATAAAATCCGCCAAGCAGGGCGGCCAGTTCCTTTCCGAGCACTTTTCCGCCGACGACGACGCCGCCAACGATACCGCCCGCAACGGAGGCGACCACACCCAGGCAGAGGCTCAGGGCAAAGATCGCTGGTGACAATGATTCGGCCATTCCAGAAGACTCCTGTCGTTGAAAGTTAGGATTGCAAGGAAGAGGCGCGGTCCAGCGATGCGCCCAACTCCATCAGCTCGTGCTCGATCCGCATCATCGCTTCACCGATGATGCGCACCCTCTCCATGTCTCTGTGCTCGGCAAAGATCTCGCGCGCCTCCTTGTAGTAGATGAGCGCGGTTGAGAGATTCATGCCGTTACCGACCTCCGAGCTCTCCGGATGGCCTGGCAGATTCCAAAGGCAATTCGCCTTGTTTGAGATGGTGTTGGCGTATTCGAGCGGCATGGTCTCGCGCGTGCGGACCTTGAGTGCTTCGTCATAAGCCTCGACCGCGCGGAGATTGTTTTCGAGCACGTGACTGGACGAGACGTATTGCAGTGCATTGCCAAGATTGTTCTGCAACATCGCGTATTCGATGGGATCATCGACCAGGCTGACGACCTTGAGGGCCTCCTCGAAAGCCTGCACCGCCAAGGCCTCTCGCATCTTGCCGCGCTCATCGGTCATCGGCATCGACAGAAAGGCGGTTGCAAGATTGTTCTGCAGAATGGCGTATTCCTTGGGGTGATTGGCGCGCGTGAAGGTGCGAAGCGCGCGCTGATAGGCAGCAATCGCGTCCGAGATCCGCGCACGTCCAACGCCAGCGAGGCTCTGGACGCAGAGCCCGAGATTCATCTCCGCTTCGGCGACTTCCTCAGTGAGGCCAAGCTCAGTGAGCACGGGAATGATGTCTTCGAAGATAGCCCGCGCGCTCTCGAGAGCTTCTGTCCCTTGCTCAGGGATGGCCTGCAAAGCAGTTGCCTTCCGCGCGAGAATGCGAGCGCGCAGCAAGCGCATGTCCTGCGGACAAATCGTCAGAGCCTTGTCGTAGAGTTCGATCGCGGAGCGGATCTCGGACGGCGATTTGGGGCGCGTCTGCAGCCCCATCGCGATTTCCATCAGCATCTCGGCACGCTCAGCCGGCGTGGCATCGTCGCTGTCCGCAGCTTGCAAGGCTGCACGTACCTGGTCGCTTGTCAGACCTGCAGCCACAGCATCCCCTCCGGACTCGCGCGTCGCTTGAAATGGCGACGCGTCATTGATGTGGATCAACTGTAGCAGCGAAGTTTAGGGATTGTCTACTCGTTATACGAAATGTAAACTTAGTTTACAGTGTAAACGCGCGCGCAACAATGAGCGCGCCGTCCGTGCTCGACCATTCAGCTGTAAACTCCGTCCGCGAATGCGCGGGAAAGCCGTTCTGCCGGAAGAAGTCCGGGGCATGGATCACGCGATCGCCGGCTCTGTTTCGCACCTTGAGCAGGTATCCTCCGGCGGCCGTTTGCCGAACCGGAAGAACGCAAAGATCATCCCCCCGTCGCAGCAGGATGACGGACTCGAGATGATCGAAGAAGCGTGTGTAGACGTCACGCGAGAGATACAGGGCGCCGTCTTGGATGGTGATCGTGCATGGCATCAGCTGCTCGAGGCTTTCGACAATCGGGCTAGGACAAGCTCCTCGATGCGATCGGCGACTTTCGACGCCGCGGCGGTGACCGGTTCGGAGATCGCGAGTCCGAGATCGAGGCATTGCGCCTCGATCAGAAAAACCACGACATCGTCAGGAAACGCGTCGCGAAAGATCGCTTTTCCGGCATACAGCGCATGATCCCAGCGAAAATCGTGAAGATTGAGGCTTGGGGCGTAACGTTGCGTCAGCTCGCTTCCCGGCACCTCGAAGATCGCACCAGGCTCCGATCCGGACTGGCACGCATCGATGACGATCAGCGTCCGACATCCGCGAGCCGCAAACATCGCCGCCATGCCATCCGTTCCGGCATCGAGCAGGCGCACGAGCGGGTCTCGAGCGAGATCTCGGCTCTTGAGCAATTGGAGAACGGTAAGCCCCACCCCATCGTCCGAGCGATTTGCATTTCCGCAGGCGACGACGGTAATCATGGCGCAGCTCTTCCAAAAGCCCATTGCAGACTGACGCTAGCACTGCCCGGGTCAGCGCCGAAACAGGCCTGATGGCCTCGCGTGGAGGCCGCAGCTTCGGTCGCTCGAGCCCGTAGGCTCGATGCAACAAGATTAGATCCGCCAAAGCCTGCAGGACCAGTCCGGCTCGACCGGCACGTTCAGCTCCGGCAGCTCGCAATAACGGCGGTGGACCTTGTAGTACATGCAGGTTTCACAAAGCTGTTCGATGCCGCCATGGTCGACGGGATATAGCGTAAAGCCTGCGAGCCGAAGTTTTGATTTCAAATCATTTCCGGCCGCACGAAGCTCGTTCACGAACTCCTGGACGTCCTCATGGGTGTCGGCCCGCGGAAAAACATCAGTCGCAAGGCCGGAATTGAGCAGGGTCACAATCTGGCTGCGCAACTCTTGATCCGAGCCGGCGGTCATCGGGCGCTCGCCTTTCGAAGGTTCAATTCAGATACGCCACAATCGGCACCACCAGTCCGGATCGACCGGCACTGAGAGCTCGGGCAAGTCGCACCATCTGCGATGCACGAGGTAGTACATGCATTCCAAACAGCGCTGCCTGTCCGGCCCATAGGGATGATCGAGGAAACCACCGATCACCAGCTTGGACTCAAGATCCTTCGGATCGAGCTGGCGCAGCTGCAGCAGGATCTCCGCGAACTCCTTGTCGGTCTCGGGAAACGGCTCAACCTCGGTTTTGAGCCCGTTTGCGAGCATATCCGCGATAGATTTGAGGACAGCCCCGTTCTCGGACGCCATGTGCGACCCGCCTTTCGACGTAATGGTTCACCCTTCTCCGTTCGGCCGGGTTCGACCGAACGAAGTCCATTGACGCAATTGAGCACTCAGCGAGTATCTCAGGCTGTTCTAAAGCGCGCCAGTTCCTCACCCGTCTTGGCATCATGTGCATGCACCGTGCAGACGAGGCAAGAGTCATAGGACCGGCAGACATGGCCGACCTCGACGGGATCGCGCGGATCTTTGATCGGCGAGCCGATCAGCGCCTGCTCCATCGGGCCACGGGTCCCATCGGCTGCTCTCGGTCCAACATTCCAGGTCGTCGGCGCGATGATCTGGTAGTTCTTGATTTTGCCGTCCTTGACCTCGATCCAGTGGCAGAGAGCTCCCCGGATGGCCTCGGTGGCTCCCCAACCCCGTCCGTCCCGCTCCCTCGGCTTGATGTACCAGGGGTCATTCAGGCGAAACTCCCGAAGCGCGTGCTCGGCCTGACGGTAGAGCTTGATGCCCTCGTGCATGCGCGCGAAATGCCTCAACATCACGCTGGCGCCGCCGAGCTTCTTGTACATGTCGAGCACCAGGGGATCATAGTGCTGCCAAGACTCGCCATGCTTGCCGCCCGCGATCAGCTGGCGCGACAGGGGCCCCGCCTCAAGACGGCCGCTTTCGTCGTGCCGCACGGCGGTTGACCAGGAATACTTCCCACCCATGTCGACAGTGTTCTTCTGGGTCGGCACGGTCTTGCGATCGAAGGGATGAAGGCCGCCCGGCTCATCGTACCAGGCGTGAGCGGTGTCTTCGCGGGTAAATTTCTGGTCCATCAGCTTGAACGTATCGCTGTGACCATCAAAGACGCCGCTCTTCATGATGACGGCCGCATTCCGCCCCTCGATTGTGGGCTTCTGGTATTTGTCCTCGTGCGGCAGGTACCCCCAGGACACGAAACGGCCGTGTCCCTGACCGTATTTGTCCATCCCGCAGTCCATGCTCATGCGCCAGAACAAGCCGAGGTCGGAATTGGCATGTTGCGGCTTTTCGTCCAGCCACGCCATGAAGTCGTCGTAGCTCTTGATCTGCTCGTAGCGTTCCAGCGAGCAGCCGAGCCAGACTTTTTCCATCCATTCGCGACGGAAATACTCGAGGATCGACCAGGCTCTGGTGACGTCGGTGAGCGTTGGCGCGCACATCACGCCCCCTGGCACCATGTAGCTCGAGTGCGGCCATTGCCCACCCAGAAGGGCATAGATCTCGACGGGCTTGCCGGAAATCGTCACTCCGATTTCGTAGTTACTGCCTGTGAACGGCGCCCACCGCTTGACGGCCTCTTCATAGTATTTCGAGCCGGAATAGTTCTTGTGGGTGTAATCGATCATGAAGAGCCCGTAGTGATGGCGCGGCAGGCTCTGCAAGCTCTCGACCAACTGGCCAAGATTTCGGGCTAGGATGGCATTGCGCGGCACTTCGGTCTGCCAGGCCGTGTCCAGAGCCCACGCGGCACATGTCAGATGCGACGCACCACAGATGCCGCAGGCGCGAGGCGTGACCACGAGACCGGCTTGAGGATCCTTGTCGCGCAGGATGATTTCGAAACCGCGGAACAACTCGGCCTGCGTCCAAGCATCCACGACGACGCCATCCTGGATGTTGACGCGAACGTCGAGGTCGCCTTCGACGCGACCGACCGGCGAAATATCAAGAGTCTGTACTGCTGTTGGCATGAGCGTGCGTCCTTAACGACTGAAAGCGAAAATAAGGTCTGCGAGCGGCGCGATGACGTCGCGTCAAACGACGAAGATGTCGTTCTCGGCCCAGGCGGGAGACGCGGCCTTTGCCGCGGCCGTCAGCTTGATGTAGCCGGACTTGTCGACGCCTTGCGGAAGATCCTTGGGCACGCCCATGAGCGTCTGGGTCTTGAACACGGTACCTGGCGCAAGGTCGAAGAACGGAAACTCCGGCTCGGTGCAGCCCATGCACGGCATTCCGGCGCGGGTCTTCGAGGACTGGCGATTCCAGAGGATTCGATTGCAAGGGGAGTGCGTCATCGGACCCCGGCAGCCGAGATCGTAGAACAGGCATCCCTTTCGCTGTCCATATTCGGTAGCTGACACCTTGTAGGCAAAATGCATGTTGCGGGTACAGCCGGTCTGCGTGAAGCTCGTGAAGAACGTTTTCGGGCGCTGAAACTCGTCGAGCGACAAATCAGCGCCTCGTCCGGTTGCGACCGCAACGACAATCTGCGTGATCCAGTCCGGATGTGCCGGACATCCCGGCACATTGATGACCGGCAGGCCGGCCTTGGATTTGTAGGCCGCGCCAAGGTATCCGCCGTGCTGGCGCTTGAGAAATTGCAAGCCCTGGCTTTCTGATGGGTTTGGCGCCGTCGCCGGGATGCCGCCCCATGTCGCGCAATCGCCGATGGCAACCGTGTAGCTCGCCACCTTTGCAAGGTCGCTGACCCAGTCCTTCATCGGCCGACCGGCGAAACGATTCCATTCGCCCGTGCCCTTCGGGGCATTTACGACAGTGCCTTCAAAGACGAAGATGTCGAGCGGCATCTGCCCGGACGTCAGCGCGTTCAAGAGCTTCTGAAGATTTTCGCCAAGCTCGAGGCCGAGCGAGGGGTGCCATAAGATGTTGATACCGAAATCAGTGACGAGATCACAGGCGCTTGGCTCCTCGGCGTTGAGAAACGACATCGTGTTTCCGGAGCACGCTCCGCCCTGGAGCCAAAGTAGATTAGCCATCATTTCCTCCACCAATAAGACGCACTGATGCGGCATCTTGATAGAGAGGATAGCAAGTCTCGTGCCGAAGCGTTTGCGGGCTGAAAGACGTCGAATTCCAGCGATTTCAGGCTTCAGCGGCGCGGATGAGCTGATTGGCCGCGGCAGATTTTCTGCATACTAACTTTGCTATGCATAGATGGTTTTCAAAATGAAGAGGCCGAGCGACAGCCACGCGCTCGGCAACCAGCAGCGTCGAAAGTCCTATCCGCGGCGAATTTTTTCAAGCCGGAGGCTTATCCAAGCATCGTGAGCCGAGTCGGCTTCACCCGTGGCGATTTCCGCACGCAGGGCAGTCGACCTCGAGCAGATAGCCGTACCAGATGCCCTGGCAGCGGCTGCACCAATGTCCAGTCATCTGCCGCTCGGGCAAACCAAGGCGCTTCGACAGCTCACTCGATCCAAGGTCCTTGAAGGGTGCGTTGGCTCCTGGGGGCGAAACCCGGGATTGCGGAAATCGGACCAGCTTCGTCGGCGGGCTCGGCTCGGAAGAATTCGACCTCTCGATCATTGGCGCTCTCACTGTGCCTCATCAAGGCTGTATCGCTTGATCTTGTTCGCAAGCCCAACGCGCGACAACCCCAGTTCGTTCGCCGCCTTGCTCTGATTCCAGCGGTGCCTTGAAAGAACTTCACTGACCACCTGCTTCTCGAGGCACTCCACCTTTTCCTTCAACGTGGTCCCCTGCAGGGAATATCCGGCCGAAGAGTTGAGACGACGCGGCGGGGCTGCGAGAATAGCCGGCGACATGTGCTTCGTTGTCAGGTACTCCCCCTCCTCCGTCAGCGAGACCATACGGCGAATCTCATTTTCGAGCTCGCGCACATTGCCCGGAAACTCGTAACCGACGAGCTTCTCCAGCACGGCTGCGGAAATGCCTAGGATCTTCCGTCCCATCGCATCGCTGTGTTTGGCTGCGAAGAATTCCGCGAGCACTGGAATATCGTCGGGCCGATCGCGCAACGGAGGCACCTCGAGCTCGAATCCACGAAGGCGGAAGTAGAGATCCTGCCGAAACACGCCAGTGGCAACCAGCGCCCTCAGCGAACGATTGGAGGCGGCGATGATGCGCACATTGCTGGTGACGATCTTGTCCGAACCCAGCGGTTTCACTTCTCCTTCCTGCAGAAATCGAAGCAGGCTCACCTGAAACGATGGGGATACCTCGGATATCTCGTCGAGAAACACAGTGCCCCTGTCTGCGGCCCGAAACAATCCGAGCCGGTCTGATACGGCGCCCGTGAAGGCGCCGCGCTTGTGACCAAACAGCTCTGACTGCAGCAATTCATCAGACATACCGCCACAGTTCTGGACGAGCAAAGGGCTGTCGCGACGGCCTGAGTTGTAATGGATCGCGCGGGCCAATAGCTCCTTGCCCGTGCCGGTCGCGCCCTGGACCAGGATTGGCAACTCTGTCTTTGCTGCCTTGCGCGCGAGCTCGCACAGATCATGCAGCTTTTCGCTGACGTAGACGAGCTTCTCGAACCGGCGGCTTTCGGGCGGCAGCGGCAGAGCATGCCGGGTGTGAATTCCAGCTGCGTTCGCGGGAAACTTGAACTCACGGGTCAGCAAGCGATGTCGCCTTGCCAGTTCGCGCACCTCCAGCCCCCGCTCAACCATCAGACCGATCTGCCTGGCATCCAGGGGCTTCCGAATCAGCTGATGGATTCCCGCCGGTGCCATCTCACGCTGGCCGAGCTCGGTCTTGGCGTCGAGTGCGAGGATCCGGATCACATCCGGGTGCGAAATTCGCATATCGACCAGTAATTTTAGGCCTTTTGCCTCGGCGCCGTACTCAACGAGCGCAATATCCACGTGTGCATCGGCCAGCGCGGCCAACGCACCATCCACCGAATCGGCCGTCAGAACGCGGTAGTCATATTCGTCCGACAACGTCTCGGCGATGGCCGCCCATTCCGGGCCGCTCCGCGCGACAATCAGCACTGTCCCTAGTTCGCGCATGCAACATTCTTTTCAAATTGGAAACTAGGTTAGCTGTCCAGCCCGAATAAATCAATGTCGGTTCCTTCTCCGGTTTTGCTGTGCCGACGTGGCGTGTAACGAAGGCGCCTGTGTAAACCGGCAATTAACCCCGAAGGCGGATCGGCCGGCTTAGCAACTTCACTGAAATTACCCCATGCCTAGCCTCGATCCTCGCTGTGGGGGCAGCTGGACATGGATTATTCTCAAATCAGCGACATCGGCATGATGGTTTCGGACCGCATCAAGCGCGCGCGCAATTGGCTGTTCGAATCGCGGATTTGCGGCGCAGCAGACGTTGCGGCTGGCGAACAGGTTGCGCGCCTGAAACAGGAAAATGACCGGTTGAGGCGTGAGCTCAAGCGCCTAAGCGACTTTCTCGATACGTCCTCAGACGTCGTCTGGGAAACCAACGACCGGCTGGCGATCACAACCAGTAATGCCGATCTCCAATTGCCGACTGACCACATCGGCCTCAAGCTCGTGGAAGCGCTCGGAATCAACCCGCTCTCCAGCCAGCGCTGGATCGGCCACCTGCAGAGCCTTGCCGGCCGGCAGCCCTTTCGCGGATTCGAACTTTCGGTCCACCAATCGGACGGATGTGAGGTCTGGCTGGAGATCAACGGCAATCCAACTTTTGCAAGAGGCCGATTCCAGGGCTATCGCGGCACTTGCCGAAATGTGACCGAGCGCAAGCGCTACGAAGCGCAGATCGCTTTCATGGCCAACCACGATCCGCTCACAAGGCTCGCCAATCGGGCCCAGTTTCATGAATTGACCACCCAGGCATTGGTCACCTCGGGCCGGCAAGAAAGCATTGCCGTCCTGTGCCTGGATCTCGACGGCTTCAAGAACGTCAATGACACGCTGGGGCACGGCGTCGGGGACTTGCTGCTGCTTGCGGTCGCCGACCGGCTGCGGTCATGCGCCGAGCAAACGGATGTTGTCGCGCGCCTCGGTGGTGACGAATTTGCCATCCTGCGCGCCGACACGGCCGGTCGCGAGGAGGCCTGCCAACTGGCGGAGAGGATCCTTACGGCAATCAACGAGCCCTACCTGATTGATGGCCACCGCGTCGTCGTCGGCACCAGCATCGGAATCAATGTTGCTGCGCGGTCAGAGACAAAGATCGACAGCCTGATCAAGAACGCCGACGTCGCTCTCTATCAGTCAAAGGCTGACGGGCGAGGCACATATCGGGTCTTTCAGAGCGAAATGAACATCCGCCTGCAAGAACGGCGCGCCCTGGAGGTGGATCTGCGCGCCGCACTGGAGCTTGGCCAGTTCGAGCTCTTTTACCAGCCGATCGTCAATATCGCTTCGAAGCAGATTGTTGCGTTCGAAGCGCTGCTACGCTGGAATCATCCGAAGAAAGGAATGATATCGCCTGCGACGTTTATTCCGCTGGCCGAAGAAACCAGCCTCATCGTGCCCATCGGCGACTGGGTCCTGCAGCAAGCTTGCCGCGATGCGGTCTCGTGGTCCAACAACATCAAGGTTGCCGTGAATCTTTCGCCGGTACAATTCAAGCGCGGCGCCCTGGAAATGTCGGTGACCCGCGCCCTTGCGGGGACGGGTCTGCACGGCTCGCGTCTGGAACTGGAGATCACCGAGAGTATCTTGCTTCAAGACGAGGCGACGACGCGCGACACTCTCAACAACCTGCGTGTCCTTGGAGTCAAGATCGCCATCGATGATTTCGGAACGGGGTACTCCGCGCTAAGTTACCTACGCAATTTCCCACTGGATAAGATCAAGATTGACCAATCCTTCATTCGGGATCTCAGCGAGAAAGGCAATGCGGCTCCGATCGTCAGAGCGATCTCGGAGCTTGGTACGGCTCTCGACATGACGATCGTCGCGGAAGGCGTTGAGACAGCCGAACAGCTGATGATTCTTGGGGATCAACGCTGCACGGAAGCCCAAGGGTATTTCATTGCGCGCCCGCAGCCCGCTGCGCAGCTGCTCCATGGCTCAAGGGCGGTCGCCTGATGATGTCAAAGCCGGCCCGAAACGCCGCCGCATCAGAACCGACCAGACACCGTCAAGCGAACGGCCAGCGGCTCGACCGGGTGCAGGACGTAGTCCATCACGCCATTCCGGCACACCGCAGTGGGCGCGGTCTGAATAGGGTAGCAGAGATTATAAGGCGTGTCGGTCTTCAGAAGCGAACCATAGGCATAAGTGATCTGGTTTGCCCTTGCGTTGAAGAGGTTGAGCACGTCCAGCTGGATGCGCCAGCCATTATCCGCCCCATAGCCGAGCCGCGCATTGACGACGCTGGTCGGCTGTGAGCGGAACGCATTGTCCTCTGTCAACGGACTCGAGCCGAGATAACGCCAGCGCAACGCACCGAACCACCCAGTCCTCTCGCCGAGCGTGATGCCGGCGGACGCCACCATCGCAGGCGCGTTCGGAATGTAGTTGCCGGGCGCGTTGCCGATCTGGGCGTCGGGATAACCGGCAAGCGAGGCATACACGGCTGCCTGGTCGCTGTCGGAGCCGAGAAAGCGCGCATGGGTCATCGCGACATCGGCCTCGATATCGATCCAGGGTTTTGGGCGATAATGGTTGGTCCACTCGAAGCCGTAGCGGCGGCTCGGCCGGCTTGCGGAGGTATCGCCGGCATCGCCGTTGAAGACGATCTCCGAATCCTGGCCGAGCAGGAAGACGCTCAGCGAGGTGTCGAGATCGGGAATGATCCTGCTGCGGAGGCCGACCTCGGCACCCTTGGTGCGCACCAGGAGCGGCGCCGGCGTAAGCTTCGTGGCCGGGTCGACCGGATCTTCCGTCGTCGTCGCACCGCGCGCGTCGTTTGAGTGCATGCCGTAGCCGGCGCCCACAAAGAACTCGGTCTTGTTGAACGGCCCCAGGACCATCCTGAACTTGGGGCTGCCGATCGCAGCATCAACATGACCGGAATTGTTGGTGTTGAACAGCGAGGTGACGCCGGCTGCAGAATAATCGCCGCGCCAGCCGACGATAGTTCTGAGCCAATCGGTCCAATGGACAGTCGACTGGGCATAGAGGCCGAGGCTGCCCTCACTGACCTTGTCGCTACGAACGTTGGAGAGCAAGCCGCGCTGGAAGGTATCGGTCAGCGCGAGATCGATGGCGTCATAGCGCGATTGCACGCCGAAAGTCGTCTCCATCGGCAACCCGGCCAACGAGCCGTTCAGCGTCCGGGCGACGTTTGCTCCCGCCATCAGCCGATCGTCATGCTGGTGAAACTGGTCGCCGAGTACAGGATCCTTCAGGAAATAAGTGAAATTGTTGAAGAGGTCGAGCTCGCTCTTCACGACATAGGCGTTCGCCTTCCAGAATCCCCTGTCATCGCTCTGCGCCACGCTTGCCGATAGCGCGAAGCGGTTGGTGTTGCCGCCGTCGCTCGGATCCTCTGCGCCGAACCGATCCAACATGCCGCTCTTGATCGCCCGCTGCGGCACCTGGTCGGTCGAATTCCATTTATTGGCATAGGCCATGCCGGTCACGGACACGCCGTCGGTCGCGGTGCCCTGGCTGTAGCGCACGAGCCCGTTCAGCTTCCGCACGTCGTCCGGATTATCCCAGGGGCCATTGTAGGTGCCGGCTTCGCCGGCGATGAGCAGCGAACCGTCACCAAGGCTCACGGAGTCCATGCCGAGGAAGCGCCTATAGCCGAAGCTCCCGGCGGTCATCTGCGCCAGCCCCTTGGTGGTGCGGTCGATCAGGCCGATATGCACGCTGCCGACGGAGCTGAAATCGCCTTCATCGGCAAAGTAGGGACCTTTGCGCACCTCCATCGTGCCGATGGTTTCCGGGATCAGCCAGTTGAGATCGGCATAGCCCTGACCATGCGCATGGGTCCGCATGTTGACCGGAACGTCATCGACGGTGATCGCAAGATCGGTACCATGATCAAGATTGTATCCCCGCAGAAAATACTGGTTGGCCTTGCCCTCGCCGGAGTGCTGCGTCACGATCAAACCCGGCACCGCTTCCAGCAGTTCGCCTGGACGCGCTACGGGGCGCGCCCGCAACTTCTCGCCGGACACCGTGATTTGGCTCGCCATGCTCTGCGGCGGCGCAGGGCCAGAGGCGGCGCTGCGCGCATCCGCTCCCACGACTGCTGTCGGATGCACTACGATCCGCGCAGCCGAGGGTGCCGGCTTTTTTCGGGTTTGCGACGAAAGCTGCCTTCTCGTTGCGACGGGCTGGCCGCGAATCACTTCGATTGGTGGAAGCTCTTGGACAGCTTGGGCCGGTTCGGCGGCGCCACTGTCTGCGTCCGTAAGAATGACGCAGGCACCTAACAAAGCTGAAATGCAACGTCCACATTGACAGACAATGCGGCCAGGTCGCCGCGATCGCGGCGGCATTCGCCGCTGCGGCGCCTTTCGGAGTTCGACGTCGACTCGTTGCTGCAAAGATCCCCCGGTCAGGTTCAAGCGACGAGGCCAACCGCAACCCTTCGAACGTCGTGAGCCGTTTCTTAGGGGCTCTCCTCCTCCCTCTATTATTTTGGCTAACATACACAGTATGACCCCATAGACAATTGATCATACCCACTGGGACGAAGCGCTGTTCAGCAATTGCAAACTCACTTTGCAGTTTGGACGGCAAGATTTAGTCGAGCGCGGGCTAACGCAATGGCCGCAAACCAACTTTGCAACATCATTCGCGCTCCTGTCGATCGGAGTAATCGCTGAGGTTCGAACCGGTACGCGCGGGACCGGACCTAGGATAGCCCGTTCAAATGCTTGTGCTCGTGACGATGGAGCGCGAGCGTTCAGATATCATCGACAGATTCAAGAAGGCCATCAAATCGTCCGCCGAGATCGTCAACGGCTTCTACGTCACCGGAGACGCGGACTTCGTCCTATACGTTACCGCCACCAGCATGGAAGAATATGAGGAGTTCACGCGGCGGTTCGTCTATGTGAACCCGGACATCAAGGGATTCAAGACGATGGTCGTCTTGGATCGCGTAAAAGCGGGCTTTGCTATTCCAGTGGAGACTCCGTGCGAAGAGTGACCGCGCGCTGATGGAGATGTCTACATCGCGGATTGATGTGTTTGCGCGTCGCCAATGAGCGGGGATGGCCGTCAGAGTCTTTCCTGCCATGCGGCATCAGCGGTGCTGGGTGCACAAGACCGCCAATGTCTTGAACAAGGTCGCGGCCTCAGTGCAGGCCAACATGAGAAGCATTTGCACGACGTTTCGTGGGGCCGTCGAACAGAACTGACCCAGGCCCGCTCATCTTGGAGTGGGCGCCGACAACAAATCTGTCAGTCTAGCCTGATCATGGGTAAATCCGACATCTCGTTGTCAACCGCCAAGACGTTTCTCTGCGTTCGGCTTACCCTTTGTCTTTGGTGCGACGAACTGCACCCCGACGTGAGACCCATCCACCCAAATTAGCTCGCAGCGCCGAAATGCCAGACCCGTGGAGGACAGAACCAAGAAGAATTCCTGTGCTTTCAGGGGTTCAGTTGAGCCTTCGACCTCAAGCTTGGCACCCGTTGCAGAGGCGTCCACAAGTATGCAGCTTCGCCGCCACGTCCCATCGACACCCATGATGCTGACCGTGTGTTTATGTTCAAACCGAACACGGTGCGCCTTTCGATTGTTTTCCATCATCAGCAATCCCCGATTTCAAATCAGTTCCTCCAAATAAATGCGCCGCCTCCCTGCGCGTTGCTGCAATAAGCAACTCGATCCTCGTCGACTGAGCCAGTAAAGTCGTTCTGGTTGTTTCATTCAGTTTTGTCTGTCCAACGATCAATCGGATGCGGTTAGTCGCGAGTTCAAGAATGAAGATCGCCGGGCGGATGTCATCTTTTGTTTGAATTTCGAGAGCTTGAACTTGCGACAACAAAGCAACGACATTTGCCGCAATGTCAGGCAGTCTCTGGCACGAGGGAATTGTCTCAGAGTTCGCTTTGTAGGGCTGCCGAAATTTTAGCACCGAGGACATCGTCGCAACTCTCTATTGCGGGTCGGCGTTGCGGTGCCGAAAGTGATCAAAAAGCGATGATGAAAAATATAGTTATACGCGAGTACAACGGGACAGGCCAACTCGGATTTAGCTTTGCCATGACAACCATGGCGAAGCCGACCATCTGTAGAATGTCCGCGTTTTACGCCGAAGCCGTTTACAAACAGTTAGGAGGTTGCGATCGGCCGATATTGCCTTATGCAAGTTGCGCCGAGAACGCTATCGGAGTTCGGTAAATATTGGCTTGGGAATGGCCGGGCATCAGCTTCGAGTTATCCAAGTAGCGGTCGATACCCGGAAGAGCGAGAAGATAGCGGCTTGATGGGGGTAATGCTGGCGGGATTGCACATCGGAGGACGCGGCGGTCCGAAGCGCCCGAACTAAATCATCCCTTTTTCGTGACCCGCAAGCTGCGGACGTAATACCCTTCTCGCTGAACGGTTGACCTGATCTCGTCGCTTACTTTGAGAATTCTTTTTCTGCTCTTGCGCCACTTATTTGCAGAGTAAGCCCCGGGTATCGCGGAGCCTGTGCTTAGAACGAGCAATTCACGCTTCCCATTGCGATAGACATCAAACACGTTCGCCCCCGCTGATCTATCGATATGTTTCGGTCACTCTGATCGACCAGCTTACGACCTCGTACAGCTCTGCGGGTTGTAAATGTGCAACGCTCCGCGACTTCTGCTTCACGACGTGCCGTGCCAACGAAGACGCCGTCGAACGTCCGTGCGGCGCTCACTAGCGAGCGAGGTGCGGTCCGACGTGAAGAGGAAGATCGTTTTTTCGCCTGCGCGTATAAGAAAGTGACGGCGAATCGCGGCTCGATCGATATCAGCATGCACTAACTACGCGGCGGCGAGGGCCGGTTCACCTATTCTGTCGGCCGACGAGGCACTTCGAAATACAGCAACGAGCCGATCGGCTTCCCAGAGCTCCCGACTCAATTTTCACCACCTTCAATGGAAGCGAATTTTGAGGGCGTTTCCCCCGAAACCTTCGAATGTTCTACATGCATTCGCTTCGCAAGGGATCAGCATCAAACCCTGGTATCCTCTTCCCAGATACGGCCGCCTGCGATGCCAAAAATTGAATAGCCTTACGTCGCCTCTCACCCCTGATAATTGCCGGGAAACACCATGTCCTGATCGACGAGGACGTTGAACACATAGCCCGGTCGGATTTCCAAGGTCGGCTGGACGTTCAGGTTCTTGCTGATGGTCTGCTCGGCGACCCGGCCAAACGTCTCGGCAAAGCTGTTTCGCGCGGCATCCGAGGGTGTCTGTCGATACCCGTAGGGTGAACTCGCGGGCACTGACATATCGATCCGGCACCGATCGCGGCGATCATGATCGCCGATCCGAATGATCATTGAAGCCGCCATAGCCTTCCGCATCCGTGCCCGCCATGCCGCCGATCTGCAGCGTCGCTCCGTTTGGGAAGATGATGTCAGTCCAGACCACAAGGACGCGGCTCTGCCCGAATGAAATCTTGGAATCGTAGCGACCGAGGAGCTTCGCGCCCTGCGGGATCAACAGATGATGGCCCGTCGCGCTGTCGTAGACGTTCTGGCTGACCTGGGCGGTGATGCGACCGGGGAGGTCAGAATTGATGCCGGTGATCAGCGTCGCCGGAATGACCGACCCGCGCTTCAATTCGTAAGCGGACGCGGCGTGACAACCTTGTTGGGCAGGTAGCCGAGCTTTTTGAGGTCCGCGTTGAAGAAATCCTCTTTCGCCGCCTGTCCGTTCTGATCGATGTTCTGCATGCCGAAGCCGGCACGCAACGTCGCCGCATAGAGATCGGACGCGCCGCCCGCAAGGACAGGTGTTGTCGTCCTTGCCAGCGCCGTGTTGCTCGTTGCCGTTGCCGCGCTTGTCTGGAGCTTGCTCAGATTGATGGCGAGCGGTGAGTCATGGGCGGCATCGTTGGCCTGCACGCGCGCCATCCGCTCGCGCTGTCGCTCCCGCAGATATTGCTCATGCGCCTCGCGCTCGAGCCGCGCCCGCCATAGCGCCTCTGATTCGAGCTGCGAGCCGGCCCGCGCCTCGGTCTGTTGTCGACCAGAAAAGGGATTGTTGGCCGGTTTTGGTGTATCCGGCAGCTGCGGCGACGGCTGGAATGTTTGCGCTTCCGCCTGATCTCCGATGATGCCGTTGGAGATGCCTTTCTTCAGCTGATCGGCGTAAGTCGAGGCCGGATTCGACGAGGCCGTATCGATGCCGGCGTCGCGCCGGAAGTACAGGCCGCGCGATGTCAGGCGTAGAAGATCACGGCAAAGAAAACGACCACCAGCACGATCGCCACCATGATCGGCAAGCGGTTGAGCCGGCCCATTCCTCGCGCCTCCTCTCCATCCGGGATTGCGCCGAGCTTCAGGGACTGCACCATTGCCGCCTCCCCTATCCGCGCTGCATCATAGAGAGCGGACTGGTCGGCGATGCACCCCGGCGGTCGCGGATGCTCGGCTAAGCCATTGATATGGTGCGCATAACTCGATTACGGAATATATTCCGATTTTCAGAAAGCAGACAGTGCTGGTAGTTAGCCCCCAACCGACGTTTCTTACGAGGTGGCAAAAAAAGGTCTCTTGTGAGCCAGCCATTGCGCGCAATTCCGCTCAACGCAGATGTCGCTGCAGCAAGTTCGGCGTCTACTTTTCCCGCCAGCTATCCATGATCAGGGTGTCGCCGATGGCCAGACCACTGACGGTCAGCGCGCTACCTACCAGTGAGTCCAAAGACTGGTCACCGAACGCCGGCCCGCCACGCTTCCTCAAAACATACGTTGTTCCGTCGTCGCTCTTCAGCGTGACGGCGTCGCGCCCGCTCTTGGATTGGCCGCCGACGCGACCTCGCATGACGCGCCCGGATAGCTCAACTGACTTTGGATCCATGTCATCGGCTCACAGATTCATCCAAGGAGACTATTCCATCCCCTAATATATGGGCAACCAGCACCCTCACAAGGGTGTGTTTACTCCCGGATATACCGTCGACATGTTCCTCGAGTTGGGTCGTGACCGCAATCCGAGGCTGCCGCCCCGCTGACTTCGCGACCCGGCGGAATGTAGCTCCGCCGTCGACGTTAAAGAGCTCGACACTGCCCGAAAAGCCGCGCTGCTTCGCAACAGCTTCAACGCGGGCCTTGACCGCGTCGGTCGTGCGAACCTGCCGCCCCAGAAAGGTTGCCGCCGATGCTACCGCGCTACCCTCGCTCTTGAGTGCCATGCGGCGCGACTTCCGGGCGCTGCTGGCATCATCGCCCGTCGAGAGCGCGCTAAAGAGGTCTTTGGCTGACGCGACCGGGGCGTTCGCGGCGGCAACGGCTCCCGCCGGGGCCTGGACAGGTACCACGGCCACTGGGACGATCGAGGGATCACCAAAGAGTACGAACTGAGCAAGCGTCTTCAGGTTGACCGGGTCCGACATTTTCTGCGTGTTGATGAAGCGCTGGCGTGCTTGCAACATGGCCCGCCCGGTCGAAGCCCCCTTCAACAGGGCATCAATGAAGTACTGCACCATCAGGTCGGCCTGGGCGTTTGAATTCGGCGGGCCATAGGACATGGTGGTGCTGCCAACGAAGGCAGCCGCGCCACCGGCAAGGTAGACCATACTCATCGGATCCCCACCGGCGCCCGAGAGCGCTGGATCGAAGATTTCGGCGCCATAGCAACATTCGGCGGCAGCCACGGTACCCGGGCTTAGATGCGGCGCGACGAGACTGCTCTGCATCGCCACCGGGAAGTTGGTCCCGCTCTGTCCGTAGTAGCGCGTATCATTGGTCGCGCCGTGGCAATTGATCAGATGGGTGAGCAATCTCAGCGAGGGATCGATGCCGTTGTGACCGTCTGCCGGTGACACGCTGAGCGGATCATGGGTTCCGAACAGAGCGGAAAGATTGAGCTGCGTCGATATTTTCCAGCTGTCGGCGCTCATAGCGAAAAACGACGAATACGCAGCAAGTGGTCTTGGCGTGTGTTGGGTCGCAAGGTTGATGATCTTGGCAAAGGCTGCCGCGTCCGAGGAACCTTTGGTCATCGGCAGACGTCCAACGACGCGGGTGACCGCAAGGTAAGCGCTCGCATTATTGCCAAATGGCGCGGCCGACGCGAAGGGTAGATCGCCAGGGATATCTTGATCACTGTCGGTCAATCCGGGGATCGACGACATCGTGATGTGGGGAACGACGTCGGGGCCGTCGAGCAATAGAAAATAGTCCGGAGCGATCTTCGCATCGATCGCATCCACCGTCCTTTTGACGCCGGACTGATCAGCTGCATTGATGATCGGGGCTACTCCGAATGCCGACATTTGCGTCTGGTCGTCGATATTGAGGATGATCGTCGTCAAGCCGCGCGCAGCATCGACGGCGATCAAGCGAGAAAGGGCCGCCTGGATGGAGGCAACACCTGCGGCGCCATACTTGGCTGTCATTCCCGCCCGGTTCGCAACGATGACCTTGTCGGCAGCGCCTGGCGCCTTTGGTGCAACAGCCATTTTTGGCAAAGCCTTATTTTAGCTTCTGCAGGGTTGAGTCCCAGGCATAGCCTGCGAGTACTGCCGCCGCGGCGGTCTCGATCTTGGGACCGGCGACGGCGATGATCAGAATGGAGGTCAATGCGGACGCTGCGCCCAAAGCCAAATAAGGCAAGAGCAACGTCCAGAAGGACATCACGATCGCGCCGAGCCCCTTAGCTCCAGCCGGTGGCGGCGGCGCAAAGCTGCTTTTAACGAACGCCCATAGCGGCGGCAGCAGCACGCTGATCAGGATTCCCAAGATACAAAACCCGTATTTCCAGAGATCGACGCCAAGATCCGGCATGACAGTTTGCCCTCAGCTTCGCGCTCGCGCGCATTGACTGGAATCGTGCAACTTGCTGTACGGTCCCGCGAGCCAGACGCGGGCGCCGACCGCCAACTGTAAGATTCTAGACGGGCCGCAACGTGCCGACGCTGATGTGGGGCCAGCTCAGTCCGCTGAAATTCAGCAGCACGCGCTGGGTATATTGCAGCTGAAGCGCCGGCTGACCGGAGCCGTCATCGATCTCCTCGATCCAGAACGTCGTGGTGACGGTTTGAGTGACGCCATTTGGACCACCAGCCTTCGGAACCCCTTTGCCTTCGAGGAACGCGATATTGGCAACCCCTCCCCCGATATCTGGTCGGGGAGCTGGAATGGTCACATCGGGAGCAATCGAGGACAGCTTCAGGACCGTCGTTCGGCTGATCTTCTGGCCAGCGATCGCATCGGACAGGAAGAGATTGGGGTTGGTCAGATGGTCGGGCTTGAGACCTGCAAGACGTGCGCGGTCTGTCCGCGACGGGCTGTCCTTGGTGAAATCCTCTTCGTTGGGAAACGGCACAAGCCCCGTCGCGCCATCATCGGCGCTGCCGATCGTGAACGGCGTGATGCTGGCCGGATCGAAGGTTGGCGGTCCCGCAATTTCGACCGCAGTACCTTGCAGATTGATGGTGGTACCGTGTGGAATTGATCCCATGCGGATCACGGTTGTCGGCTCGTTCGGATTGGCAATGACCGGGGCATGTGCCCAGACGCCTGGCTCAAAGTGCTGCCCCGACCCGTCGAAGCTATCCTTGATGGATTGGGTATAGGCGGCCCCACCGAGCACGACAGTCTTTTCGAACAGCGAGCGGTTCGCGATCCCAGAGCCGGTGATCTCGGTGAAATCGATCTGTTCGCTAGTGAAGAAGAGCTGCAGAAAGAAATCGTTCGGGCCGAACTCTCCGATGAAATTCGGACGCCAGATCAGGTTGAAGCCGGACCCTCTCCAGGAGCGCTGCGCATCCTTGCCTGCGACCGGCTGACCGACAAACGGTCGCAGCGGGCCGAGAAGATCGGGGGCGGCGAGGCCCTTTGCAGTCGAGGGCACCACATGCGCAAATGAAAAGTCTGTGTCTATCGGCACGACCGTCTCCAAATCTCGTTTGATCGATAATGTCTTCGCAGAATGTCGAAGTATCGTAATCGGAAAAAGTGATTAGTCAACGTGAGGTTGACATATTTTTGAACTACACGAGAAGCGATCCACTTGCTGCGCCGCAGACGCTTGATCAATCTAGGGCGCGGATGTGATCTCGATGTGACGGCAAGTCGCGTCGGTCGCTGAGGCCTCACCAAAGACGTTGATGATCGAAGGCACAAGGAAGCGTGATCATGACATGCGACTGCGAAAACTCCGGCAGTGCGGACGACGCCAGGCACGCAAGGGAAGGCTTGTGGGAGCAGGTCATTCAGCTGCCCAACGTGCCCGTTCATACCCACCTGCTTCCAAACGGCAAGGTCCTCTTCTGGGGCCGCCGCACCGATCTCGATGGCGGCATGGATCAGCATGACACTGACGTTTACCTGTTGGATCCGGCCAGCCTTCAGATTCGAAGGACGAGGTCTCCGATCATGCCGGATGGTTCGTCCGTCAATCTTTTCTGCTCCGGCCATGCGTTTCTATCTGACGGACGGCTGTTTATTGCGGGTGGGCATCTCGTCGATGGCGAGGGCGTCAATCAGGCATCGCTCTACGATTGGAAGACCAACAGCTGGACACCGCTTCCTCCCATGAACCATGGCCGCTGGTATCCAAGCGTCATCGCGCTCCTCGATGGCGACATCCTCGTCACATCGGGCAGCTACCGTGAAGGGCCCAACACCTGGCAGAACAACCATGTTCCGCAGATCTGGAGCGCTGCCGGCGGCTGGCGGGATCTCAGCGGCATGGTTCTATCGCTCTATCCGCGGCTGCACGCCACGTCACAGGATCGCGTCTTTGCTGCGGGCACCGACCCGATCTCGCAATTCTTGGATCCGACGGGTGGCGGCATCTGGTCCAAGGCGCCGAGCCGACATGAGGGAGACCGACAATACGCCCCTTCCCTCACCTATGCGCCCGGCAAGATCATCTATATCGGCGGCGGCAATGATCCAGACAGCAAGATCCCGACGGCGGCCTGCGAGGTGATCGACTTCGGCGAAACCGATCCCGTGTGGCGAGAGATCCGGCCGATGTCACGGCCGCGCCGCCAGCACAATGCGACCCTGCTTGCTGATGGCACGGTGCTGGTGACCGGCGGCACAAAGGGCGGCAACGGCGACGGCTTCAACGATCTTACTCCAGGCGAACCGGTGCACGAGGCCGAGCTCTTCAGTCCGCGCGACGGGCAATGGACCACGCTTGCCCCGGAGGCCGAAGATCGCTGCTATCATTCCACCGCATTGCTGCTTCCTGACGGACGCGTGCTGAGCGCTGGCGGCGGCGAATATCTTCCAAACGGACAGCCGATCGATTCCAAGGACGTTCATACCAGCGCGCAGATTTTCAGCCCACCGTACCTGTTCCGTGGCGCACGGCCGCAGATCGAGGATGCGCCAGCCGAAGCCCAGGCCGGTTCAACGCTGTCGTTGCGCTTTTCAGGCCCTGCGCCTGTTCGCGCCAGCCTTGTCAAGCCGGGCTCCGTCACCCACTCCATGGATACCAATCAGCGTTTTGTTGAGATCGCATGCGACGTTCAGGGTCAGCATGCCAGCATCACCCTGCCGAGCGATCAGAGCACCTGCCCGCCTGCAATCTACATGCTGTTTCTGCTTACCGCCGACGGCATCCCCTCCAAGGCCCGCTTCATTCGGATCGAGCAAGCCCGTCAGATAGCGAAGGCACCGGCCGATCCGGCAAATGCCAAAGGGCTGGCCCTGGCGACTGAAGCCCTTTCGACGCATGACCGGCGAATCGAAGCTGCCGCACAAGGCACCAAGGTGGTGATCGGCTTGACCTCACGCTGTCCATATGGACTGGCGGCCTGCTGGGGTGGCGCCTATCAGACGCTGAAGGCATTGAAAGATGTCGATACGGTCAAGGCGATCGCCAACGCATCAGACTCCACAGCCGAGGTGTTTCTGAGAAAGCAAGATCTGCCAGACCTGGCCGACTGGCTGGCGACCTTCCGCGACATGGCCAAAGGAAGCTACGATTTCCGCGGCGCGGAGGTGATCCTGACCGGCGCTGCCGAACTCGATCAGGACCAGTTGATCTTGCGGGGCAACGGTTGGTTGATTGGTCTTGGCCCGCTCGGCCCCGCTGACAAGGTCCAATGGGATTGGTCGCGGCGCACGGCCGCGCTGCCCACGTCTGCGGAACTCTCCGCCTTTGATGATCTGTTAGCGCGCGTTCGTGCGAGCGGCCCTCTTCCCCAAGTCACCGTCACCGGCCCTCTGGTCAAGGACAATGGCGCCGTTCGGCTCCACCTCCGGCAGACCGACTGACGCGCGTGCTGCCTGACAATCGGATCGCCCAATCGTATTTGGAGCCCCGCCGACGGCGCGATCTGCACCGCGACCGTTTAGCAGTCGCGTAACCAAAAAGCTCGTGTAAGCCACTTCCTGCAACGTGTCTCCTCGGCAGGATAAGTCCCCTCGCTTGGCTCAGCGGTTGTTGCACCGAAAAGGAACAATCTGAAAACGAAACGGAAAGACGAGGTTCAACAATAATTTCCGGGCACGATGCCCACGAATGCGTGACGCAGCTGCGGCGGAGTCTCGCCGCCGACAAATTCCCCGATCGGGTTCTTCCTTAGCGCCGCCCCCTGTCTTATCGACGCGCAAAACCAGTCTTCATCCACCTCGATCCAGCCGTTGGCTCGCCGCGTCCACTGCCTAGTCTAGATAAAGGCGATTTCCTTCCGACTTGCGCTCTACGGGCGCGATGAATACGTCGATCTAACGGGAGTTATAAGGTGGCAGGAAATATGAACGACTTGGCGGACGCGGTTTTTGTCGTTGGCAGTCTTTGCGCGCTCTACGCGCTGTACCTTTTGATCAAGAATATTAGAGAGGATCATGCCTCTCACGTGTACATGCTGTGAGAGCCGGCTCCGGAAATCTGCACGGTACGATAAGTGGAGGTTCTGCCTGACGGCGGGCAAGATTGTCCCGCGAATCAGGAGAGACGATGACGAGACGCGCACGCCGGAACCACACACCGGCCTTCAAGGCGAAAGTGGCACTTCCCGCGGTCAAGGGTGACCGGACACTGGCTCAGTTGGCGGAGCAATTCGACGTCCATCCCAATCAGATCACATCGTGGAAAGCGCAGCTTGAGGGCGGGGCCGCCGATGTGTTCGGTCCGGGCGGCGGCAGTGCAGCGGCGGCGTTACCCGCCATCGATGTGAAGTCGCTACACGCCAAGATCGGAGAGCTGACGCTGGAGAACGATTTTTTAGAGGGCGCGCTCACCAAGGCGGGATTGCTGAGCGCAAAGCGATGATCGACCGTGGGCACGATCTGTCGATCACCAAGCAGGCGGAAGCTCTGAACATCAGCCGTGGCAGCGTCTATTACCTGCCGCGTCCAGTGCCTTCCGCCGACCTCGCGATCATGCGACGGCTCGACCGGCTGCATCTGGAGTTTCCTTTCGCCGGTTCGCGAATGTTGCGAGGCCTGCTGGCTGCCGAGGGGAGCAAGATCGGCCGTCGGCATGTCAAAACGCTGATGCGGCGGATGGGGATAGAGGCGCTGTACCGCCGTCCGCGCACCACCAAGCCCGAGCCCGGCCACAAGATCTATCCATATCTGTTGCGCGGCATGGAGATCACGCGCCCGAACCAGGTCTGGGCGATGGACATCACCTACATCCCGATGGCGCGTGGCTTCGTCTATCTGGCTGTCGTGCTGGACTGGGCGACCCGCCGGGTACTGTCGTGGCGGCTGTCGATCACGATGGAGGCATCATTCTGCGTTGCGACGCTGGAGGATGCTATGGCGCGTCACGGCAAGCCCGACATCTTCAACACCGACCATGGCTCGCAGTTCACCGGCGCGGCGTTCACCGGCGCGCTCGCCAGCAATGGCATCGCCATCAGCATGGACGGCAAAGGCGCTTGGCGGGACAACGTGTTCGTCGAGCTGGCCGGGATGCGATCCCGCAGGGTACCTCGGGTTCTGTAGCGCCCGTTCTGTGATCGATCGAGCGGCTGATGTCGAGAGCGCGGCGCGAGCGAAGATCCATGGTCCTTCCGAGAGAGGATGGATTGCCTCGATCTCTCCGGCTTGTGCGGCAAGTCGAAGCGTCTTGGGCGCAATCTGCAGAAGCTTCGCGGCGTTGCTGAGGTTGAGCCACGGCTCCATCCCGTCTTCGGCGGGCTTGAACACCGGGATACGATAGTTCGATCGCATCGACGTCACACGCTCGCGAGTCCATCGGTTGCCATTGCCGGTCTTCAGGCCATTGCGGTTGAGTATGCCGGCGATCAGGTCGTCATTGGCGATCAGCACGAGCTGGCGCACGGCGGTGATCACATCGGCGGATGTGCTGTTCCGTTGACCGCGGCGGCGCTTGGGCAGGCGCATCTCGCTGTGCATGCCGCCGATCCAGTGAACGACGAGAACGATCTCGGCGGCTGCGTCGTCGATATCGGCCACGACCTCATGGATGACGGTGCGCACGATGCGCTTTTTGAGGCGCGCATCGGTCGTCGGTGCGGACCAGACCGTCTTGAGGTTCGACGCCAGTAGACCAAGCGCGAGGGGATTGACGGCAGCAACGGGCACGGCTGCATCATGTGCCACGATCTTGGCCTCGACCTCCGCCACATGCGTGAGTTCCCTGTTCCAGCGCGCCTCCAGCTCGCCCGCAACCAGCCGATTGGCTGGATCGGCAGCATCGTATTGCCTAAAGGCACGGTCGGCGGCGTAACGCGCCGCTTCGAGGTCGCGGCCGAGAGCGTCGCGCACCTGATCCTGCCGCTGGCTTGCCTCCGTTTCGGCGGCTGTGGCGGCGGCGACCGCGCCAGGGCCGACAACAGTTAGCAACGCATTCTCGATGGCGTCGTCAACGCGCAGACCGCCGAAGGCGATGCAGTGAGGCGCGCCGTTGTCCATCCAGGCCCGGCTGCAGCTGTAGCGCGGGATCCCGTGCTTGGCGCCTGTATATTTCAGCGTCAGCTTGCGTCCGCAGCGGTTGCAGCGGATCAGCCCGGCAAGGAGCGCGTCGCCATGCTTGGGTGCGCCGTGATGCCAGCCGGTAGGAACGTTGCTGCTGACCATTTTGCGGATCGCTTCCGCTCTCTCCCAGCTTACGTATCCTTCATGCACATTCGGCATCAGCGCCAGCCAATCCGACCGCGCCTTGCGACGGATTTTCACGCTGACGCCATCGGCGCTGTATCCCGATGCTGCGGCAGTCTTACCATAGGCATAGGCCCCGCCGTAGATCGGGTTGTCGATCATCCGGTGGATGGTGGCGTAGTTGGGACGCCGCCAGGTCGTTTCTCCGTTATTCTGCCTCACCGGCAAATCGATATCGTGTTCATGGAACCAGCACAGCGCCTGCCGCGCGCTGCCAAGCTCCTGCACCTTGTCGAAGACCAGCACGATTGCCTCCTGCACTCGCCGGTCTGGATCCTTCTCATAGCGATCGCCGGCCTTCACGAAGCCCACTGGCGCGGTAACGACAAGCTCTCCTCGGCGCGCCTTCTCGTGGCGGGCGGAGAGCGAGCGCTGGCGTAGGAGATCGAGTTCGTATTCGTTGAGGCTGCCCTTCAAGCCAAGGAGCAGCCGGTCATTGCCGTGCCTCGGCGCATATATCGTCTCCTGATCGACCAGCACGGTGTCGACCACGCGGCACATCTCGATCAGCTGTTGCCAGTCTCGGCTGTTCCGCGCGAAGCGCGACACCTCGCGTGCGCAGACCGCACCGACCTTGCCGAGGCAGACTTCGGCAACCATGCGCTCGAAGCCAGCGCGCTGCACGCCGCCGGCGGCTGAGCGGCCAAGATCGTCATCAATGACCTCGATCTCCGACCAACCGAGCGCCGTCAGGCGATCCCGCATGGCGTACTGCAGCGCGCTGCTCTCGCGGTTGTGCAATACCTGATGGGCTGAAGATTGTCGCACATAAAGCAGCGCCTTGCGCTCCAGATGGTGCGGCCGGACCTTGTCAGTGATCATGACCGGCCTCCGACCGTGAGGCCGCGCTGCTGATCTGAGCGTGCTCCAGGATCAGCCGCGCCATCAGCACGGTTAGCGTACCCCGCGCCTGTTCCGGCAGGTCCCGCCATGCCGGCATCTGTATCGGCGTTACGTCGGCGAACAGATCGATCTGTCGAGAACGGTCGCTTTGCTGAATCCTTCGTCGTTCGGCCGGCATCGCTGGCGCTACCGGGCTTCGCATGGTCATGGGCCTCTCCCCGATTCTGATCGTGAGAGGATATGGATGCGCCAGAATGCGGTGCATTCGATGATGATAGCGGCGGCTTCAATGCGTGCCGGAGAAGATCCGACAGCGCTAACAGCGCATCCATGCTGACAAAAGGCGATGTGGTCAGCCTTGGCGGATCGGGGCACATTGCTCGGTCGAACATCCAGGCCGGCACTTCCAGCCATCGGTCTACGGTCGAGCCGCTCAACGTGCAGCGAAAGACAACGCCATCGGCCTTATCGACCGCCTCGTGGATCGCCACCCGCATCCCGAACCACGGATGCCAACGGTAGAACAGTTCTCTGAAAACGGTCCCGTGGGCGTTGTTAAACCTTGTTGTACAATGGCCGCCGCCCACATTCGAGCCTTGACGGCGGCACACCGGATCAAGCCTACTTCAACCCGCTGCCGCTCCGCACGGCAGCCTAACCCCGGCAGACGCTCCACTTATCGACGCGGAGATTCTGTTCAGACAACCGGGACCAGCTCTCTCTTGCGAGCGTTGACTGCACGGCGAGCGAGCTAGCAGCGAGCGTCATCCAGTCGACCAGCTTTCAAGTGGCCAAGACCAGAGCCGAGCTGAATCTCGTCCGAGTTTCGGTAGCAGAACTCGGGTTTCGGAGCGTTGCGGCCAACTACCGTGACATTTGCTCTCGGGCAAGGCAGCTTGGTTTGGAGCTCTGTTCGGTCGAAGTGGGTCCGCAGCTTCGATTACAGTTTCCTGACCAACCTTGCGGAGACGCCTTCGGTGTCGCCAGCGTACCTATCCCCGATTCAAGCGGAGCTGCTCGAATCTTCGATCTGTACAACAAGGGAGGATTGGTTCTGGATGCCGATACAGGTCATCCGGACTGTCCCTGGTTCGCGGGAGGCCAGTTTGTATTCGTCCAGCCTTAGTTGATCTGACCAGATCGACTAAGCACACCAAGACCTCCCATTTTTCCTGGGAGGTCTTCTTTATAGCAGCCTAATCATCCTGTTCCAAATCCTCGCCGTCATCAGCTGCTTCAGGCGGAGAAATATCTTCTGCCTTCAGCCAATCGCTATCAGGCCTACAAACTACGCGCGCGTGCCGATATGCCCACTCGAGCGGGTAAATAGTTGTACCTTCGTATGCCCCTGACGGGTGCCGGTTCACGATTAGCGCGACACTCACCTTCTTTTCATCTCTGCTGTCGAGTGACAGAGGCAGCAGCAGCTGCATTTTGTCTGCCGCAGGATAGTACGAAGGAATTGCGGTCTTATAATTCCAAAAGGTTCGCCGTTGGGCCTTAGCAACAGCGTTTGTAATTGCGTCCTTGAACTTCACTCGCGCATCACCGCCATTGGAGCGCATCCGCTCGACATACTTCGCTAGAAATTTTCCACGGGGCGACGCTGGAATGTCGTCCTTGCGCCTCGGAAGTGGTGGATATTTTGTATAGTCCTCCCACTCCAGATCGTCCGGTCGATATCTTTCCAAAAAGTCGGCGGGATATCGATCATTCTTGATGGCATCATCGATAATATGATCATCGCGGAAAGGGATTACGCGGCCAGGCTGCTTGAGAATCATAATGACTTCATTGCCATCTTTGAAATAGGTCGCAGGCAGCGGCAATTCGTCTTGGTCAAACAATATAATAAGTCTGCGCCCTTCCCACCCGTTTGGGGGAACTGCGATGTGGGCGAGACGCCATATCCAACGAGTGTCGCTTTCAAATAGCAAGTAGATGGCATTGTAGAGCTTATCAACCAGACCCGTGTTGAAAACAGCCCAATACTTCCCCTCCATATTTTTGATCGCGATTTTGTTTTGGCTTGCGCTCCCTAGACGAACAAAAGTGGCATACAGGTAATCGCGCAGAAGCGGAAACTTTTTATCTTCGTTTTCACCGCCGATAGCCCAAGGTTCATCCAACGCTATGTCGGCCAGCGCATCTAGGATGTTATCGTAGCGTTTTCCATCATGCTCATGCGGTTTGTTAAAATCGACCTTGGCCCATTCATGTAAGCGTTTGCCGATTGGAAGTCGGTCTTGATCCGTTACCGGCCGTAACTTTTCTATTCTAATGTTCTTTGCAGCCAAGCCCTTACTCGTTTCGATCAAATCGCATTCTAACTCCGCTCCCTCTAAGAGAGTGGCCGAGCACCTGTTTACGATCTCCCAAATTGAGAAACCAGCGGGCCCTCCTCCATCTTGCGTTTCGATTAGCCCGCCCGTCTGTCGCCTGTTCAACGATTTGACCTTACCTTTCAATCTTCCCGGTAATGCTGCTCTGGATCCCCCGCTCTTCGAATCTGAACCGGTGGGAGTTGTCCGCCGTTCGCTTCGCTCATCCGAACGAGTTTCGGCAGCTGCCGCTTGTCTTTGTCGGTCAAGACCCGATTGAAAGTAACCCGCGCCGGTCTGCTCGTCGCCACCATTTTGGACCGGACGCCGCTCTTGACCGCTTGTAAACCGGGCAACATCCGTATGCCCATCTTCAATCGCTGAACCGACCCCCTTCAGTACGCCATCAAGCCAACTAGACCCACCAGTACTTTCTTGCGAAGGACTAGCTTTGGGCGATTGGAGCTTGGAATTCTCGAATGTCCTATTTGCTCCTAATTCCTCTATAAGCTTTCGCGCTTCCTTGGAGGTCTTCCAACCAACCGATGGAATGAAAATCCAATCTGCATCTGCTACGCGATTTTCACGATACCAAGCTGCAAGCGTTTCAGCTGAACAAGGCCAGAATGTCTCTTGCGGAGTTCTCGCGTCGCGGCAAAGAACCAACCCATCATCGTGACCCGAGGCTTCGGTCGAAGACATTTCATCCTCCACGCTGTGGCTCACCTACTCCGTCATGCAACCGCGTCAAACTCGCGATATTTGGAAGCAAATGCGCAAATTGAAAGTACACCAGCAATCCTAACAACTAGGCATGACTGCAAGCAAGACGTGGCACGAAAGAGTTCTTAACTTCGGATAGGTCACGGCCTGAGAACTAGCACCGGAAGCTGATACGTGCCGACCGTGAACGTCTGCCGAAACACGCCGCGCACAGTTGCTGAGGTGCCCGCCGCGGGAACGCCGCTTCCACTCACCACAAAGATTTCTCGAACCCCGTTTGGATCGCCGACGTGGATGCTTGCGGAGGACTACTAGATGAGATCGTTCCGCACCAGTAGACCAAAACAAGCCGCCCGACACGGCTGCTTTTCGTTTTAGCTCGACATCTTTATGATGACGACTGCCATCAGCACGCAGATAATCTGGACGAGCGTCGCTTCGGGAAAATGCGATTGAACCTCGCCATTAGCGTTGATGGCCCAGGCCGATTCCGAGCGTGCGGGCCTTCTGCCGCAATGCCCCCTCGCTGCGCTTCGTGAGCTTCGCGATTTTTGCGACGGGCGTCTTGGCCTTCGAGTGGGCACACAATTCCTTTACGTCCGCTTTCGTATATCCGCGGCGGCCCGATTTCATCTTCTTCGCCTTCTTTGCCATCTTGGCTCCTTTGATGCTTTGCGGACTCTATGACGCCTACAGCGCTTGTTGTAAAGCGCGCGGCGCTGCTTCGCGCGGTATACTATCAAGAGCCCTGCTCCTTCCCACCTAGGCCATCGGTCAGCTAAACGCACTGGCGAGTGTTACGCCCCGTTGGGGGAACGTCGAGACACGCCCCGACTACGTGCTACGTTCAATTCGTAGCGGTGCTCCACCAGTGGGCAGGGCTAACCCATTCAGGAGAATGCAAATGCTCGTCCCGTACACATTTCCGACGCACCTACAAACCACGTTTCCGGCGCGTTTATTGTCCAGGAAACATTCGACGTTCCGCAGTACAACTCTGCACGAGATTGTCCACCTGACCGACTATATGGCGTGCAATCCTGAGAACCGCGCCCTCTTCATCGAGCACGTCTTCATGACGTTCTCAGATGATCTCGACGCTCGCTCGCTATAATCAAGTAGCCCGTGCCGCTGATGATCAAAGAGGCGCAACGCTTCAACCCCGCTTTGGCGGGGTTTCTTTCTGCGAGACAGGCTCTCACGAGTAGATGCAAGAAGGACTAGTCCTGCAACAGGATGGGCAGTTGAACCGACCCAAGCTTGACTCCCTGTTTGAACGTCCCATGGACGGTAGCAATCTGCCCTTCAGACGGAACGCCTCGATCCGTAAGCACCCACAGGTCAGAGCCGTTCTGCCGCAGCTTGAACATACCTCGTCCGAGGATTCCTGCGTTAACATCAACGACACCTCGTACCGTTATTCGGCGGCCTTCATACTCACTGCTCTTGAGGAGTAGCGTCGGAACGTCGACCGTGAGGAACGGATCAAGAAGGTTGGATCGAGCCCATACTGCCGCCCCGAGGACAAGCACACCCATCAGCCCGCAGGTGAAGCATGCGAGTTTCCGCGCCATCAGGGCATCTCCTTTAGCGCCCGGTCCTTGAAGAGCCTCAAAGTCCCTTCGAGCTTCTCCAAATGGCTCTCGACGATCTTTGCGACATTCGTCTTCACGATGCTGGTGATGTGATCGCACGCTTCCGATGCCGCGCCCTGTAGCTGTTGGTATCGGATCGAGGTGATCTCGCCCTGCTGATGCAACTCTTCAAGGTTTTGGAGCGTCTCCTTCTCCGCTCGCGCCGCCGCAACGCCCTGGCTCAAGGCGCCTTCAAAGAGCGCGCCGGTGAACTCGGCACTTAGCTCCGCGATTTCCCGATCAATTGCATTGGAAACCTGCATCGACTGCACGAAAATCCGCTTCTTCTCCTCGTCGAGTTCGTGCGTCATCCGCGCGACTAGTGCCTGACGCTGTGCTTCGATCAGCAAGCCGTACGCCTCGCGTATCGCCCGTTTGCTTTCGCGCCCAATGTCGCGCTGTAGGATATAAGCGTCCACAAACCCGAGGCGGTCCTTTATTGCGGCAAGCTCTCCAGTGGCGGACGCGATGCTTGAGCCGAGGGGACCTTTAGGGATTCCGCGCGTTCCCGAACGTGTCAAAGAGTAAGATGGCGCGATGTTGAAATGGGGAGCGTTCTTGTGGTCCATGGCATACTCCTAAGCAGTTGCTCTGGCGGCATCATCGAACAACTTGTGGAATCCGGAGGACGCTTGGGTCTCAGCGCGGCGTCGGCTGCGCGCCATCTCGATCGCGTGCGCAACCGTTTCGCGCCGGTCGGTAGCGACGGCTCGATCATGCTCGAGCTCACGTCGCCGCTCTGTTTCCGAGTGCAAGCAGTCCAGGAAGCGCAGCGCGACCGCTGTAGCATACGTGCTGGGCGGCGTGAGCAGCGCCTTCGTCAGCGGCCCCGCAAGCTCCAGAGCCATGATCATCGCTTTCAACAAGAGAACGAATGCCGCTAACGCTGGGCTCAACTTCGAGATTGCAAGGAGCGCATCAAGGTCGGCAAGTAGACCCGAGCGAGGTGGAACGTAGTTGAAATCGTTTCGCGCGTGCTCTTCGATCCATGGTTGGCGCTGAGCCTCGAAGACTTGTCGCTCACGCCGAGACTCGTCGGTCGCCTTGCGCTGAAGGTCGAGCGCCTGATCGAGAGCTGCAAGGCGCGCATCCGTAGCGGTTATGACTGTGCTGCCCTGCCGCATTTGCTCCATCCGCAGCGTTTCAATCTTGCGAGCCAACTCCTCCAGCGCCGTCCTCTTGATATGCAACGCTTGCGCAGTTTGCTGCGCCTGTAACTGATGGAATTGGTAGTAGTCACCTTGACCACGAAGTCCAGTGCTTGTGCTCAGCTTGACGCCGAACTGTTCTGCCGCCGCGCTGGTGCGTTGATGATCTAGCGCGCGCTCCATATTTTCAATTTCTTGTTCCAAGCTGCTTCGAACATGATCCTGATGTGCGAGTTCTTTGGTAATCCCTGACTCCTGTCCCGCGCGCGGTAGCAGCGAGCGTTCGGCGCCTAACTCTTGTTCTCTGCGCTCGCCCACGACAACGCGCTCGTTGAGAGCGGTGAGCAGCTTGGCGTGCTCTTGCCAAGCGGCCTGCACCACTAATGCATTTGCCTCGGCATGCTCGCGGGCCAAATAGCTGTCGATTTCGGGGCGGAAGAGGACAAATAGGAGACACTGGGCAAACAGACTGGCCGCAATGATTGACAGCAGCCAGCGCGAGCCGAGTGACAGACCGCGCTTCACTCGATGAATGCGAGCGGCGTACCCGCTCCAGGTCTGTAAACCAGGAGTACTGAGACCTTGGCTGATCCAGTCAGCATGCACAAACGCGAGATCGAAGCTGAACAGGATGAGGCTGATTAGCAGAGCCACACCTAAGGCCAGAAGCTTCTGGTCGGTCAGGACTGACATTGCCGTGAAGCTGATACTCAGCTGAAAAGCTCCGCCAATGAGCATCGCGAGCGCCACACGGCGAAAGCACCACTGCTCGTCTCTCGGCATGCGAGCTGCAAGATCGGGATCGACACCTGCAAGAGTCCAGAGAATTCGCGTCGTCCCGCAAAGTGCGCTTGCGCCAACCGATCCAGGTTCCTGATCGCTTCGTCCGCCCTGCTCGGTGGTGACACGCATCGGCTCGCCTTTGCCCCTCTACCCAATAAGTAAAGAAACTATACGGGCTAGCAGGTCGAGTCAATATAGTTTCTATTCGATATGAGGGCCTATAACGGAAGCAATCTGCACCGGCCCCGTGCTCGGCGTTGAGGGTAAAGAACCGGCAGCAATTGCTCGGTATCTCTCAGCTAGACATTGATAAAGAAAAAGCAGTCGCTCTTACCGCGTCGACGATTGCGAAGGGGCCCGCAGTGCAGCCCCGAACTCCTGCATGCTCGTGGTGAATTCACCAGCAGGGCCAACCGTCAGATCGTCGGTTAGTGTCACTTCACCGTTCTCAAAATCTAGACTTACGTCGAAACGATTGAACTCGAATTTCCGTACCCCGCGATAATCCTGCCCTGTGAGCCTATCGATTGAGTCGAGGATCAACTTGCGGATATTCGCATCGGCTTCGTCGAGCAAGAAGGTGGTCATTACCATTTGGTTCATTTTGTTGCGATTGGGTAAGCAGTTTGGACAACACCATTTCTAATAAACACTTCAATGCCGGTAGCGGTTTCACCGGTTCGACCGGTACCTATAGTGCGGCCTACATTATACACGATTTTATAGGTGCCCCCACCTTGGGAGGTGACGCTACCGTAACGCGCTGCTTGATCTACGAAGGATTGAATGTCCTTCGCGCGAGTATCCTTCGCAAACCGACTAACATTGGAGAAGCCCGAACCAAACGAATGCCGATAGATGATGTGCTCAATTGCGGTCATCTTTCCGCCTTCGCGGTAGGTGTTGAGACCCTCCCATGCATACGCAATTTGCCGCGCCGCAGGCAGCGCCGCGGTCGCTACGTCCTTAGACGCTACTGTTCCGTTTTCGACTGCGCGGGCTACTCGCGCGCTGTCTGTCGCTGCGGCTTTGACTCCGATCTCGCTTGCAGTGCCAACCGCAGTATTGGCTGTGACGCGCGCTCCCTTGGCCGCCCCACCGAGGCCGCCGGAGGTCGTATCGAGTGCAAGACCAGCGAAATCGGCGGCAATCTGTCCATTCGTCTTTTTTAGCGCTGGGAATACCGAACTCGTATCATCAGGCGTATATTTGAGGTTCTTTATTTCTGCGTCCAGCTTGGTCGTATCTCGTCCGGCGGCACGCGCGGCATCGCGTTGTTTGACCAATTGAGAGAATGAAGCCTGTTCGCGAGCCCGCGTTTGCACTATTTGCCGCTGGTAGGCAGACGCGCCCCAAGCTGCAGCAATATCCTGACCAGCAGCCTTCTCACTAGCGATGAGACCATTTCCGATTGTGCCCAAGACCTTCGTAGTGCCATTCGGCAGTTCTCGGAAAGTGGCGAGCGCCAGATCGAATATCTTTTCAGACGACTGGTTCAAGTTGCTCGCAACGGCGCTTGGCCTTAGCGTGCTCGACGCGGTAGTGCCTCCACCTACGTTATAGCCGCTTGCTGTGTGGCCGCTGCTTGTCGCGAGGCCAGGAACGGACCGATAGCCGGTGGCAGTCAACTTGCTTGAGCGGGCTGTGTAACCACTAGCCGGAAGTCCCCCGCCGGCGCTGTAGCTGCTACTTCTGAGTGCACTTGGACCCGCGACATATCCTCCGGCCGTATACCCGCTACCGGAATTGTAGCCAGTCGACCCCCCACTTACACCCGCACCAGAACTATAGCTCCCGCTTGTGAGCCCGCTCTGACCCGCCGCATAACCGCTTGCGGTATAGCCTCCACCCGCGCTGTAACCGCCTGCGGTAATGCCGCTTGCGCCTATCATATAGCCGCTGGTGGTATAGCCAGAGCTTGCGGGAGCGATGGGGGGACCTGAGCCGGCGCCGCTCGATGAGGATGGCGCCGCGGCTCGTGCCATTGCCGGCGTGGTCGTCGGCACAATGCTGATACGTGTTGACTGCCGCGTCGCCGCGTTGGAAGGAGCGACGGGGATGCTCGTCGACTGCAACGTAACCGGCGCGCTCGTTGGCGCTTCCGGCACAATGGAAATCCGCGTCGGTTCGCTGATGTGCGGCGCGCCCGTAGTAGCAAGCGAGGGAGCCGGCTGGGCCGGCCGAACAGGATTGAAGGTCATTCGACCAGGCTGCGCGGGTGCCGATGCTGCTGGTGCGACCATCGGCGCAGTACCGGACGTAGGTACAGACCCTGAAACCGAGTGAGGTGCAAAATTCAGTCTGCCCGGTTGTTGCGGCGACGCACCCACCACGGGACCGGCGACGTGCGGTGTGGTCTGCCCCCCAGTCTGGAATGAAGGAGAGAAGGTCGGGACCGCGTTTGGCCCGGGCGCCCCCCTATTCACAGGCGTGCCTATCGATGCCGGCGTACTGCGGTGGCCGGCCTGTGGCGCCGAGAAGTTCGGCGACGATCTAACGACAGCTGGAGCAACGACTACTGGGCGCGAAGCGGCCGGGCGCGCGACCACGGGCGGCGGTGCATTAGTGTTGCCGGCCTCCGCACGAACCGCAACCGAACCTATTAACGCAATCAAGCACGCCATGCGTCTGCATTGCACACCACCTCGCGACATCATGGATTCTCCTCGCAATCACGCATTCAAATCACGCCATCGGCACGCAGCTTCGAAACTATCTGATCAGCAGCTCTAGACATTACGACGAGTGTTCCGCCAGTCGCTATCGTTTCGCTGGACCACACCACCTTGTTCGTCTTCGTATCCTGCAAGTCGCACTTCGCTTGAAATGTCGGAACGTTGTGCCAGACCGTGCCATCGGGCTTTAGAATGAGGTCGTCGTGATACTCGGTAATCGGCTCTGGACTTAATCCCGCAAACTTAATGAGTTGCCCGTTATGGGAAGCTCCTGCGACCTGCTCCTCGGTGTATCCATTTGTGAGCACAGTTACGTAGAGCACCGCATCGAAGTTCCTTTGGATAATGTTCGCCTTGGCTTGGTCGGTTAGCGAGCGTCCGCCAAACATGGCTGGCCCGCTGCCCGCCTTCACGCCCTTCGCATCTAATGCAGCGACTATCTTCTGTTCGATCTCAGCATCGGTCGAGGAGGGATTCGGTGAGGGAATTATCAAAAGAAAACCTCCCGCCCCTCCAGCGCTTGTCTGCACTGATGGCGCGGTCCTCGGCTGGGCTGGGTTCGAGTTTTCGATGAAAACCGAAATGCGACGATACTTCGCCGACGGCAACTCACTGCTGATAACGCTTCGCGTCTCGGATTCGGCGCATCCTGTCAGCACGAAAGCCAACACCAAAGCAACAGCCGCACATCCCCGCATTACCAGCCCGCCCCAGACAACTAAAAGTTAAATATCTATTTCGTCAGACTACCCAATGGATTTGGATGCTGCTGGAACATAAAAAAGCAATGTACTCAGCCCCACGCCTTCTGCCGGGCAGCATAGACCCTCCGGCTCAGGCAAATCCACCGTCGTCGTGCCGATTGCGCCATAACGCTCACAAATCTGCTTGCATTATGTAGGACTACTAACTATACGGATCACATGCTCACGTCAATATAGTTTCTATTCCCTCTCGGAGAGTAGCATGAAGCTGGCCCACAATCCGCTGCGCTGGGGCGTCGAACAGAGGCTGGAGTTCATCGAGTTTCGCCTCTTCTGGCTCGGTGGCGTGAACCGGTCGGATATCACCGGCCATTTCGGCGTGTCGGTCCCGCAAGCCTCGAATGACCTTAGCCAGTACCAACAGCTGGCGCCGAAGAATATTGTCTATGATGCGCGTGCGAAGCGGTATTTTAAGACAGCGCACTTCGATCCGCTCTTTCTTCGGCCGCAAGCCGATCAATATTTGTCGCGACTGCAATCGATTGCGGATGGAACGGCGGAAATCGGAGAGTCGTGGCTCGCCGACGTGCCTGCGGTCGACGTCATCCGAGTACCGCAGCGGAACGTTGATCCGGAGATCCTCCGGGAGATTGTCGAAGCAATTCGCAAGAACGGTTCTCTGGAAATTCGCTACCAATCACTGACGCCATCGCGGCCGCATGCGGCATGGCGGCGGGTTTCGCCGCACGCGTTCGCGTTCGATGGGGCCCGCTGGCACGTCAGGGCATTCTGCCACGGCGATCGGCAATTCGTCGATTTCTTGCTGTCACGGATATTGGACAAGCGAAATCCGGGTGCGGCGCTCGCGACCGGAGCAGACGATACGCTCTGGCATGAAACCATCGACGTGACACTCATGCCGAACCAAAAGCTGAACGCGCAGCAGAAGAAGATCGTGGCGCAGGACTACGGGATGAAACTCGGTCTGCTCACGGTGCGCGTGCGGCTGGCGCTCCTCTATTACTTCCTCAAGCGCTTGAATCTCTCATTCAAATCAGAGGCTGCGCCGGCACACGAACATCCGATCGTGCTCGCCGATCCGAAGGTAGTTCAACAGGCGCTTGAGCGAGCGCGCCTAGCGTAGCAAATGGGAGGAAGACATGAGAAAGATAATACTGCCACTGTGCCTTTTGCTGGCCGCCTGTCAGACTACCCAACCCACTGTCGAGAGCATCAACGCCCAGCAGGCAGCCATGGATGGCAAGTGCGAAAAGCAGGGCTATAAGCGAGGCACGAAGGATTTTTACACTTGCCTCCAACTGGCCCAAACCGAAGATGCACGCACCACCCAAAATGCCATGTACGGAACTGGCGCTGCGTTAACGGGCCTCAGCTTGCTTGCGGCGTTCTCTGATGAGCGCTTGAAACGCGACATCGTCCCCGTGGGCAAAGAGAACGGCTTTAACCTGTACCGCTTCAGATATTTATGGAGCGATGAGGAATACATCGGCGTGCTAGCCCAAGAGGTAAGGCATACGCGGCCCGACGCAGTTCTTGAAGATTCGAGCGGTTACCTTAAAGTCGATTATGGGAAGATTGGGGTCCTCTTCAGAAAACTCTGAGCGGCGGGCCATGCAAAATTCTTATTTCGTTGAAGGATTTCATACGCGTGCGCTTGATTACCATAGCGGGCTTACTTGTATCTTTGTCCCTGCCTGCCGTCTTGGCCCAGCAGCCGCCATCGCAACTCGGCCTCGCCTGTAGCAGCGAAGACCAGCAGTACCCGCTCGGCCGGTGGGTCTGTAATGATCGCGAAACTGCGCAACTTTCTAAGCAGCTCAATGCCGCGTATAGAGCGGCCCAGACGCGCGCCGACCAAGCGGGTCGCGCCCAACTCCAGCAGGCCAATGCGGCGTGGCTGAGCGCGATGGACGAGCGGTGCGCGCAGGACCGCAGCAAGAGCTGCGTCACCAGCGCGTTGAAGGAGCGTCTCAAACAGCTCGGCGTCGCCGTCCAGCCGAGCGCACCTGCGGCTCCTCCGTTACCCGGCACGGCGAAGGTCGACGCGTTTGCGTTCTGCCGATCAGCCAGGAACCTGGACGACGTTGGAAACGTAACGCCTGATCCTTCAAGCGAGGAAGCGATGGCTGCTGCGTCCGCGACCAATTCGTTCGTGTGGCGCTGCATGGACGGCGCAGTCTGGGTCTGCGGTACGGGCGCTAGCGGGGGCGCCTGCCAGCGAATGGGACCAGGTCTGACGCCCACCAACGCCATCACCAGCTTTTGTCTCCGATCCCCGAACAGCGATTTTGTGCCGATGTCGGTGATCGGCAACTCTCCAGCGTCATGGAAATGCGTCGGGACCGCACCGCAGGTTTTGCAAGCAATGCGATTGGATAAGCGGCATTTCATGGCCGGCTCTTGGATTAAGGTGGTCCAACCAAGTCCTTCCGTGGCGAATCAGAGCGTGATCGCCGCGCAACCGGTTGCGCCTTCGCAAGACGATAGTGAAAACAACCTTGCATATGTTGCTAACACACAACCACCCGACGTTTTTCTTTCGCTGCGAAGTGAGCCGGGAGGCACCGCGGGTCACCGCATGATGAAAATGGCAAACGGTACGCGTTTGCGGGTGCTGAAGAAACAAACTGACGGATGGTGGTATGTTCAAGTGCTGCCAGGGGGTCAAATTGGATGGGGACTAAGTGCATTGAACGGAAAGCAGTGGGTAGAGTGCTGCACAAACCCAACCAGCCAAACGCAAGAGCGGAATCAAGCACCGGAAGCCGTCGTACGGCCAGTCCTGCTGTCGCAAGGCGAGCTGGACGCCTTTCGCAAAGTGATGGCGGGTTGGCAGCCGTCGCCAGGTACGCCCGCCTTCGACGTACACTTCAAGCTGCAACGAGACGGGATGATCGATGGTACACCCGATGTGCTCTCAACCGGAAAGATAGCGCCGGATGTCACCGCGCCGGCCCTAGCTCTGTTACAGAGAGCCCAACCGTTCAAAATGTTCAAGCCGGAGACCTACGAAGCTTGGAAGGATATTGTGGTCACCTTCGAGGCCCAATCGTCACATACGCAGCCGATGCGCTAGCCCATGACGCGACGGCTTGCAACTAAGTCGGGGGACGCCGTTACGCTCTGGCCGTGCGGATTGCTGCACCGGCGGCGGATTGTAAACCGAAGACGCACGCATGCCGAGCTAGAATTTGGCAACTCAAACGCCATGAAGCCGTCAAACTTATTTGGGCACATGACAGGCAGGCTTCCCATGAGAGTTGAGCGCTCACTTCTGAATGTAGTCTGACAGGCGGCCCGCCGAGACGGGCACGAAAGCGGACGTGCAGCACCTCGCCTGTCTTCACTGAGATCCCCGCTCACCTCGCGCAAAGGCAGATGCTGGATGTACGAAAGCGTCAGTTGCGATCACTGCGAAGATGAATTCGCGCCAGAAGAGCTGGCGATTCTGGCGCCCCCGGCAGCCCACGGCGAGTTGATTTGTGGACGGTGCATCGAAATCATGCTCCGTCGAGCCATCGCGAATTTCCTACGTGAAAATTGACGTCCGTTCTCGCGTGCTCCCTCTTTCCTCAGATTGGTTGCAGCCGGCGGTCGAACATATCTAACTCATGCCCCTTTATTTGTATCCACTCTTCCGCCAATACAAAATTCATGTGATTGACGTTTCGTAGCGCCATGGATCTAATCAACAGGGCTTCAATATCCGCAATCATGGAATCTAAGTTGGCTGGCCGTTCAACAGCCATGCGCCCAAGCTTGTGCACTCCATATATATTTTTCGCCTTGAGAACCTTGCGAAAGCCGAACCAACTGAACCGGTCCCAAGAGTCCCTGTGCTGGTCCGTCGTGTGATCTTTGAGACGACTCCCGAGTCCCCTCTTCCTAGTTAGACCGACATAGTGGGGTCCGTAGCTTCCGTACAGGATGTAGATTCCGAACTGTTCTCGAAAGTCAGCTACCCGCAGCGTTCCTCGATTTGCACCTCGGCGACCATATAGACGCCATTCATAGCGCTTCCCCTGCCCGGGATTCCAGTTGATTTCGTCGCGTCGCCAAAAGAGCCCATAGGCCTGGATTAGCGCGCGCTTGTTGCCCTCTATCACGTCTAGCTTCTCCCTTCTGAGGCGACGGGCAGATAAGGCCCACTGAGCCGATGGACTCGGCACTCAAAGTTTATTCGTCGATAGTGGTGGGGACCACTCAACTAACTCTTTGACTTGCGGAGAGTAGACCACCGCTTGTGCGATCGAAAGGATCTCGTGGTATAGCGCATTGCGCTTATTTACCTGAACGAACATTTGTCCGATCTCACCTGCCTCGATCGGTCGTAACAGGTCGTGCTTGCGTGCGGTCTTCCCATCAGGATCGAAGTGGGCGCCTCCCAAAGCATTCGCTGCATATTTGATGATATCAGCTGTGGAGGCGGTGACGACCCCCACCTGAATTCGCGTTTGTCGGGAAAAGTCTCTCAAGTGCAAAGTACGCTGAACCAAGCTCGCGTTGCGGGTTACTGAACAAGGAACGCCAGGCAGGATGTCACCCCCTCCACAATACGCAATGACATCCTCGCCTTCTGTCGAGTCAACGCAGTAGCACGTCAGCGTAATGGGCCCGCGCAATCCCGTCGCCTTCCACGCCCGCTGGAGCATTTCTTCCACAATGAGAGCTCGTAGAGTACCAGCAGCTACTCGAACGGTCGGTTCATCAGCGTTGTAGGCTGACAAAGAACCGAGCGTCTTGAGATGGGCCTGGACGGTCCTATGAACCTCCTCCGAATGAGTGGACACCTGTAGTAGGCTCGTTGAGCCCGGAGGTGTCGAATGGAACGTCAACGTCGGTCATTCACCGAAGAGTACAAGCGCCAGGCCGTTGAGCTGGTATTGTCGAGCGGGCGCTTCGATTGGGTCTGTTGCCAAGGAACTCGGTCTGCGGGACTCGGTACTGCGACGCTGGGTCGATGGGCTCCGGCAGAAGCCGGCATCGGCGGCGTGGCGCCCCACCACGCAGGCGACGCCGATGTCGGCGGACCAGGCTTCGGAGGTCGCCCGCCTGCGCCAGGAGAACGAACGGCTGCGCACGGAGCGCGACATTTTAAAAAAGTCGATCGCGATCTTTGCCGGAATCCGGACATGAGCTTCCGCTTCATCGAGGATCACCGCGACACCTATCCGGTACGGCTGATGTGCGCCGTGCTCGAGGTCTCGCCAGCCGGCTATTACGCTTGGCGCGGTCGCCCGGTGAGTGAGCGGACCAAATCCAATGCCGCGCTCCTGGCCGCGATCCGGCAAGTCCATCAAGACAGCAGCGGGCGCTATGGCAGTCCCAGGGTCCATGCCGTCCTGCGCAGGCAGGATCGTGGCGCCAGCCGTGGTCGGATCGAACGGCTGATGCACCGGCACGGTATCCGCGCCATCATGGCACGGCCGCGCCGTGTGCGCACCACCGACAGCCGTCACGACCTGCCGATCGCACCGAACCTGATCGCGCGCGACTTCACGGCTCCCGCCCCAAACCGGGTCTGGCTCGCTGATATCACCTACATCCCGACCGCAGAGGGGTGGCTGTATCTGGCAGCCGTCATGGACCTCTTCAGCCGAAAGATCGTCGGCTGGGCCATGCGCGATCATATGCAGGTCGAACTCGCATCCGCGGCACTGACGATGGCCGTCAACCAGCAGCGGCCGCAGGGTGGATTGATCCACCACTCCGATCGCGGCGTGCAGTATGCCTCACGCCCCTATCGCAACGCTCTCACCGGAGCCGGCATTGCCGCATCGATGAGCCGAAAGGCCAATTGCTACGACAATGCCCCGATGGAAAGCTTCTTCCATACCCTGAAGACCGAGCTCGTTCATCATCGCGACTACAAGACTCGCGCCGAGGCCCAGCGCGATGTCTTTGCCTTCATCGAGGGCTTTTACAACCGAACAAGGCTCCATTCCGCCATCGGATATCTCGCCCCGATCGAGATGGAGCTAAAAGCCGCCTAAACCCGTCCACTTTTTCGGGGGAAGATCACCTAATCAGCTCACCCTCGTGGCGGGTCGTTGGCTTCATTTGAGCTTCTATTCCGTCGCGCCCGCAGCGACACTACAATTTAGATCCGGACATTTCGTCGCACTCAGAGCGCCGTCAGCCAGTGCCAAATCGGTGCCACAGGTTATCTTTTCTTCGCGAATTGAACTGATGGGGAATGAAAAAGCCACGTAGGGCCAGCTACTTACGAATGGTGGGCGCACCAGGGCTCGAACCTGGGACCCGCTGATTAAGAGTTAAAACGCCTTTTAGTGGCCAGCACTTTATCAAAGCATGCTCGACGGCCTTGATGTTGGTTTTCAACTGCATGTTTCGCGGAATCGTGAGCAACTTTTCAGCGGCTCAGCCCGCTTCAGCCGACAACTCAACCGGCTTAGGAACTGCCTCGCAGTGAACGAAGGAAGGCCGATGCCCATCGGAGGTTGTCGATGCGCCGGATCAAAGAGGTTCTCCGTGCAACGAGTGTTGGAAAGATTCCAGCGGGTGCCATCGGTCTTATGTCCAGTAAAGGACGGAGATTTATCGCACATCGTCGGAAGCTTGTCCGCGGTAAGCGCTTGGAAACACCATGTCCTGATCGACGAGGACGTTGAACACATAGCCCGGTCGGATTTCCAAGGTCGGCTGGACGTTCAGGTTCTTGCTGATGGTTTGCTCGGCGACCCGGCCAAACGTCTCGGCAAAGCTGTTTCGCGCGGCATCCGAGGGTGTCTGTCGATACCCGTAGGGTGAACTCGCGGGCACTGACATATCGATCCCGGCACCGATCGCGGCGATCATGATCGCCGATCCGAATACCTGGAAATAATGGTTGTCGACTTGATCATTGAAGCCGCCATAGCCTTCCGCATCCGTGCCCGCCATGCCGCCGATCTGCAGCGTCGCTCCGTTTGGGAAGATGATGTCAGTCCAGACCACAAGGACGCGGCTCTGCCCGAATGAAATCTTGGAATCGTAGCGGCCCAGGAGCTTGGCGCCCTGCGGGACCAACAGGTGATGGCCCGTCGCACTGTCGTAGACGTTCTGGCTGACCTGGGCCGTGATGCGTCCTGGGAGGTCGGAATTAATGCCGGTGATCAGCGTCGCCGGAATCACGGAGCCGCGCTTCAATTCATATGGCGATGTCGGGGCGATGACCTTGTTGGGCAGGTAGCCGAGCTTCTTGAGGTCCGCGTTGAAGAAGTCCTCTTTCGCCGCCTGTCCGTTCTGATCGATGTTCTGCATGCCGAAGCCAGCACGCAACGCCGCCCCATAGAGATCGGACGCGCCGCCCGCAAAGGCAGGTGTTGTCGTCCTTGCCGGCGCCGTGTTGCTCGTCGCCGTCGCCGCGCTTGTCTGGAGCTTGCTCAGATTGATGGCGAGTGGTGAGTCATGGGCGGCATCGTTGGCCTGCACGCGCGCCATTCGCTCGCGCTGTCGCTCCCGCAAATATTGCTCATGCGCCTCGCGCTCGAGCCGCGCCCGCCATAGCGCCTCGGATTCGAGCTGCGAGCCGGCCCGCGCCTCGGTCTGTTGTCGACCGGAAAAGGGATTGTTGGCTGGCTTTGGTGTATCCGGCAGCTGCGGCGACGGCTGGAATGTTTGCGCTTCCGTCTGATCTCCGATGATGCCGTTGGAGATGCCTTTCTTCAGCTGATCGGCGTAAGTCGAGGCCGGACTCGACGAGGCCGTATCGATGCCGGCCTCGCGACGGAAGTACAGGCCGCGCGAAGTCAGGCCGTAGAAGATCACGGCAAAGAAGACGACCACCAGCACGATCGCCACCACGATCGGCAGGCGGTTGAGCCGGCGGATTCCTCGCGCCTCCTCTCCATCCGGATTGCCGCCGAGCTTCAGGGATTGCACCATCGCCGCCCTCCCCTATCCGCGCTGCATGACGGACAGCGGACTGGTCGGCGACGCACCCGCGGCCGTCGCTGCATAGGCGCGGCCGAGCTCGACGCTGCGGGTCGACAACCGCGCCAGGACCTGACCGTCGTAGGACTCGAGCACGTAGGCAAGCGGGATCGTCTTGTCGCCGCCGGTCTTCTGGTCGGTCGCGACCGCATAGCCCCAGCTCTTCAGCGAGGCCTCCAGCGCCTGCCCGAAGGGCGAGCCATCGGGTTTCAGGATGATCGTTCCGGAGCCGGGACCGACCTGTTCGGCTAACTTCGTCACCATGTCGCCGGCGATCGCTGAGGCGGCAGGGCCGGAGAGATCAGGCGGCGCTGAGCTCGCCACCAAGCGGCTACTTCCGAACGATGCGCATCCGGCGAGCGACATGCCCAGCAAGGAGAGAACGGCGATCCGACATCTCGAGGAGATGGCATGCATGGTCAGCCTCCCCTCCGGATCGTCACCTTGTCCTGGTTCCAAAAGCCGACGCCGGAGACCAGAATGGCAGTGTCGATCTGATAGTCGACCACCATCATGTCGTCCTTCAGCCGATAGTTGACGATGCGGTTCTGTCCGCCCGACACGACGAAGAGGACGGGCGCATCCCCTCCGTCGAGCGACGACGGAAACTGGATGTAGGTCTTAACGCCGTCGCTATAGACGCGCGTCGGTCGCCACGAGGCGCTGCCGCTCACGCTGTAGCCGAAGTTCAACTGTTCGGCCGGAACGCCGGCGCCCGGAATCGTGTCGGAGCCGAGCCTGGCGTTGACATCGGCGAGCTTACTGCCGACATCCTCCGGATATTCGAAACCGACGCGCGCCATATACTGGGTCGCGTTCGACTTGAGTTGAATATGATAGGTCCGCCGCGAGGTCGTCACGATCATCGAGGTGATGAGCCCCGGTTCCGCGGGTTTGACGATCAGGTGGATGGCTTGGCCGCCGACCGCCCCCGATGTCGCCGGTTCCACCTTCCAGCGCACGGTATCGCCGACCAACACGTCACGCACGACCTCACCCGCCTGCAGCTCGATGTCGCAGACCTCAAGCGGCGAGCAGACGACGGATGGCTGCACTTCGCCGAACAGAAAGATCACCTTGCCGTCCGCTCCGCGCGTCACAAGGCCTGTCGATCCGCGCCACTGGCTCGAGATGCTCGTGCCCTTTCGCTCCTTGCCGTTCATCGCCTGCGCGTGTGCGCTGCCATCGGCAACAAGCAGGCTGAGGGCTGAAGCCATAAGAAGAATGCCAATTCTTGGTTTGATCGTGCTTGAGTGCATCGGTGTCCCCGCCCCTTTCATAGTTGCGCCGTCCAGTCGAAATCACGCAGGTAGAGGCCGATCGGATTGAGCCGGATGGTCTGCTCGTCCTGGGGTGGAGTCAGCGTGACAGTGGCGATGCCGCGAAAACGGTGCTCGCCGGTTTCCTTTCCCTTCCTGTCGCGCTCGAATTCGGTCCAGTCGATTTGATAGGACTGGTTCGAAAGAGCGACGATGTTGTTGACCTCGACGCCGATCGTCGTGGTCTTCGCCTTCTCGAACGGAGACGTGCTCCGGAACCAGTCATTGATCTTCTGCGTCGCGGGATCGGAGGTTCGCAGCAGTGCGTAGGTCCGATCGATATATTGCTTCTGCACGACCGCATCGGGCGTGACCGATCGGAAGTTCGAGACGAAGCTTCCGAGCGTCGCGCGGACCACGCGTGGATCCGCATATTCGATCTGCTGCGGATAGCCGGCGCTCATGGCCGTGCCGAGTTTGTCGACCTCGACGATGTAGGGCACGAGTTTGACCTGCGTGCTCTGAAACAGCGCGTAGGAGAAGCCGATTACGGCCATCACCATGGCAATGATGCCGACCATGCGCCATGCCGCGGCCGCCCTCACATAAGAGCCGTAGCGCTCGTTCCATTCCAGGCGCGCAGCGAGATAGGGATTGTCGGGCAGATTATGGGCGGCCATTCGAGTCGTGGTCTCCAAGCATGATGTTGTGGGCGGGAGGGCTCAGTTCTTTCCGCCCGATCCTCTCTGCCGCTGGCGTTGATCGAGCTTTGCGTTAGCAAGACCCAGCGTCGACGTGCCGAACGAGCCTGGCGCGCGGATGGCCTGATCGCGGGCGGCGGATGCGAGCGCGCCGCCGGCCGCTCCGACGCCTGACGTCATGGCTTTGAGGGCGGCCGCGCCAAATGAGGCGCCATCGGCCCGGGCCGCGCTGAAGCCCGCGGCCCCTGCCCTCGCGCCGCCGAACGCAAGCGCGGCCGCGCCGGCGGCGAAGCTCGCCGCCTGGCCCGCATGCTTCACCACTTCCATGCCGCTGCCGACGGAGACGCCCTGCACGACGCCTTGCACGATGTTCGGAACATACATCGAGATAATGAAGACAACGACCGAGATGCCGCCGATCGCAAGTGTCCCGACGAAGGCATCGTTGCCGGTGCCCGTTTGGTTGGCGAGGTTCAATAAGGTGTCGGAGCCGATCTTGGCGATCATCACCAGCGCCATCAGCTTCATGCCGACCGAGAAGGCATAGACGAGATAGCGGATGGCGAAATCCTTGGTGAAGGACGAGCCGCCGAGACCGAGCATGATCATGCCGGCGAGCAGGCCGACATACATTTCAACCATCACCGCCACGAAGATCGCCGCAACCAGCGAGAAGGCGATCACCACGATGACCATCGCGAATACGGATGCGATCGCGAGCGCATTGTCCTGGAAGAGGCCGAACTGCGCGTTCTGCGACATCGCGGATGCGACCTTGAGACCGGCGTTGAACACATCCGCCGGCGAGGCAGAGCCGCCGCCCGCGCCGATTTGATAGAGGCTGTCGACGACCGCTTTCGCGAAATTCGGTCCCTGGTCGAGCACGAAGGCGAAGAAGCCGATGAACATGACCCGCCGTACCATCTCGGCGAACCACGCATCGAGGGTTGCGGTCTGGATGGCGAGCCAGACCGCGGCAAGGCCGACTTCGATCCCTGCGAGAATCCAGAACAGCGACTTCGCCGCTTGCATGACGTTTGTCTGCCAGCCCTTGGCGGCCGTCGTCACCGAATTTTCCAGCGTCGTGAGAACACTTCCGTCATGCTGCGCCAATGCGGGATGCGCAACGGCGATGAGTCCGATCGCGACGATCAGAACGAGCCCCGGTTTGAGTTTTTGCACCCCCTGCCCCCTTTCCTACCAGCGTGGTTTCATCTGCTGGCCGCCGGACGTCTTGTAGTCCTGCGGGGCTTTGAAAAAGTCGCTCGCGCGTTGCGTTGTGCCTTGGGACGTGCCGGCCCCGTGCAGTGCAAAGAACAGCCAGGCTCCCGCAGCGCAGGCGCCGATCGCGATAACGACGATGATGATCGCAGATCGTCTCACCAGCGCGGCTCCATGGTCTGGCCGCCGGAGGTCGAAGGCGTGGTCGCGTTGAAGAACTGCTCGCGGCGCGCCTGCGAGAGGTCTTTGTTGGCCTCCGACGATTGGAACCAGGTCGCCATCATCGTGGTCTGCTGTGCAATGAGCCCCCGCAGCTTCTGCATCTGGGCGACTTCCTGCGCGGCGATCTCATGACCAACCTGCAGGGCCTTCATCTGTCCGTCGGCGCTCTCGGAGGCTGTCTGGAGTTGCGCCATCGTCGAGTTCTCGGTCGTAAACTGCTGCGAGGTGAGACCTGCGGCCTGCAACGTGCTCGAGATCGTGTCGCGGTTCGTCGCCGACCATGTTTGATAGGTGGGGGCGAAGTTCGCGCCGTTCGGCAGATTGGTTTTGAACTGCGCGTAGCTCTGAAAGCGCTGCTTGAGCACGTCGTCGATGTTGCCCATCGAGAACGCCATGCCCTGGCCCTGATTGACGATGTTCTGCAACTGCTTGAGGTCGCTCTCGACCTGCCCCCAGACATGCGCCGGCAACTGTGTCGTATTCTGCAGCATGTTCTGGTAGATCCTGAGCTGGTTCTGGATCTGCTGGGCAAGCTGCGAGATTTGCTGAATCTGGTTGTTGATCTGTTGCGCGGATTGACCTGCGAGCTGGATCAACTGTCCATTGTTAAGGAGCTGTGTGAACTCGGTCGCGCCGCCGGCCGCGGCGCCGGCGAACGCAGGGGCAGTCGCGAGCGATCCGATACTGGTAGCGACGATGAGCGCTTTACAAATCGGCGAGAAGCGTCTCGGCATGGCCGATCCCCCTTTCCTTGAGCCAGCGAACGGGCCAATCGGCCCCGGCCTTCTTCAGCGCCAGAATGCGCTTCAGGTCGTCCTTGCCGGATGCGCCGACGAAGGATAGTGCGACGGGGCCGAGCGCCATGTTGAAGAGACGGCGGCCTTCGGGTGAGGCGACGTAGTATTCGCGCTTGGGGACTGCGGTCGCGACGATCTCGATCTGCCGCTCGTTGAAGCCGATGCGCTCATAGAACTCGCGCGTGCCGGGCTCGCGCGCAGCGCCGTTCGGCAAGCAAATCTTTGTCGGGCAGCTCTCCTTCAACACATCAATGATGCCGGAGCGCTCGGCGTCCGAGATCGACTGCGTGGCGAGCAACACGGCGCAATTGGCCTTGCGCAGCACCTTCAACCACTCGCGAATCTTGTCGCGGAAGACGGGGTGGCCGAGCATGAGCCAGGCCTCGTCGAGAATGATCAGGCTTGGCGCGCCGGTCAGGCGCTTCTCGATGCGCCGGAACAGATAGGTGAGGACCGGAACAAGATTGCGCTCCCCCATATTCATCAGCTGCTCGATCTCGAAGGTCTGGAACGATCCGAGCAGCAAGCCGTCCCTCTCAGCATCGAGCAACTGGCCCATTGGACCGTCGACGGTGTAGTGATGCAGCGCGTCCTTGATCTCGCGCATCTGCACACCCGACACGAAGTCCGACAGCGATCGCCCACGCGCCTCGGCCATAAGGCCGATCTGCCGCGAGACCGCGTTGCGATGATCCGGTGTGATCGTCACGCCTTGGACGGCGATGAGAGTTTCAATCCATTCCGAGGCCCAGGCGCGGTCGGTGTCCGTTGACAAGTCCGACAGCGGACAAAAAGCGAGCGTTGCCGCTCCGTCCGCGTCGTCGCCGCCGATCTCGTAATGTTCGCCGCCGGCGGCCAGCGTCAGTGGCATCATCGAGCGGCCCTTGTCGAAGGCGAAAATCTGCGCGCCGGCATAGCGCCGAAACTGCGCCGCAATCAGCGCCAGCAGCGTGGACTTTCCGGAACCTGTCGGTCCGAACACCAGCGCATGGCCGACGTCGTCGACATGCAGGTTCAGCCGGAAAGGTGTTGAGCCGGATGCGACTTGCATCAGTGGCGGTGACGCGTGCGGATAGAACGGGCACGGCGCGGTCGGACTGCCGGACCACACCGAGTTGAGCGGGATGAGGTCCGCGAGGTTACGCGTGTTGACGAGCGGCTCGCGTATGTTGGCGTACCAATTGCCCGGCAGCGAGCCGAGGAAGGCTTCCGTCGCGTTCAGCGTTTCGATGCGCGCGCCGAAACCCTCCGCCTGGATCAGGCGGCGAACCGCCTCGGTCTTCTCCTGCAGGCGCGAGCTGCTGTCGTCGAACAGGACGATGACGGGCGTGTAATAGCCATAGGCGACGAGCTGCGAGGAGGCTTCCGCGATCGCATCCTCTGTCTCCGCCACCATGGCGGCCGCGTCCTGGTCGATCGAGCGGTTTTGTGTCTGGAAGAGCTGGTCGATGAAGGGGCGGACCTTCTGCTGCCACTTCTTGCGGGTGCGCTCGAGCTTTTGCCGTGCGTCCTGGTCGTCGAGAAACATGAACCGCGAGGACCAGCGATAGGTCAGCGGCATCAGATCGAGGGAATTGAGGATTCCCGGCCAGCTCTCGGCCGGAAAGCCATCGATCGCCACCACTCCGAGAAAGCGGTTCTCGACCATGGGCGACAGGCCATGCTGCAGCTCCGCGGTCGCAAGCCAATCCAGATACATCGGAATGTCCGGCAAGCGGATCGGATGGTTCTCGCCGGTAATGCAGAACCGGATGAACTGGAATAGCTCATCGTAGCGCGCTATGCGCGTGCCTTCGCGCGCCTCGACCTCGCGGGTTTCCATGCGCCGGATGGATAGGACGCTGGCGAGATATTGCTCGACCTCGCGGATAAAGGTGCGGAAGCTCTCAATCGCGGTGTCGGCATAGGAGGCCGAGCGGCTTTCGACATCGGAGTAGATGTAGCGTGCGAGACCCGCGCGACGGCGCTCGGGCGGCCGCCAGGTCAGGATGATCGCGTGCCGGCTCTCGAAATGCCCGCTCGCCTGCTCGAAGCGATTCCGGCGTTCGTCATCGATCGCGCGCGTCACCGGATCCGGGAAGTGGCAATCACGCCGCGCCGGATAATCCATGGTCGGCACCCGCACCGCCTCGACCTGGATCATCCAGCCGGAGCCGAGGCGCGCCAGGATCGTGTTGATCTGACGCGAGACCTCGTTGCGCTCGGCGTCCATCGAACTCTCCGAGTCCGGCCCGGCAAAATACCAGCCCGCCATCAGCGAGCCGTCCTTCAGCAGGACGATTCCGTTCGCGACGAGTCCGGCGTATGGCACGAGATCGGCGAAAGACGGGCCGGAATGACGGAAGGAGCGCAGCGCGACCATGAGCGGGCCTCAATAGCTGCGCCAGGGCGTCGAGGTCGCCCGGTAGTACGGGCGATAGGAGATGTGGCGGGCATAGACGCGCCGCATCATCGGGTCCGCCTTCGCCATCATCCGCAGTGCCGCCACGACAACGATCCAGATCGCGGCGCCGAGCATCGCCGCATACCAGGTGAGCACGACGAAGATCAGGATGACCGCGGCAAGGCCGGTCAGCAGCACGAGCTCGCGATCGGCGCCGAACAGAAGGTTCGGTCGTGATAGCGCGCGATGAATGCGGTTGCGTCTGAGATTGGTGCCGACCTCAGCCATGACCGAGGTCCCCTGCCCTATCCGCGGTCGGCGGCGTGCGGGCGACATCGCCGATCGAGGCGCCGCTCGAACCGAACAAGGCGACGATTTGCGTGGCGCCGAGAAGGATGCCGGCGACGAGCACGACATACATGAGCCGTCGCGCGAAGTCGTTGAGCTCGCCACCGAAGATCAACATGCCGCCGGCAACCGCCACGGCTGCAAGCGCGATGAACCCGGCCACCGGACCGGTGATCGATTGCTGGATCTGCTGAAGCGGGCTCTCCCAAGGCAGATTGCCGCCGCCGCTGGTCGATGCAAAGGCGGGGTCGAGTATTACAAGTGCGAGCAGCAGGCCGCTGACACCTGCGATCATCATGCGGTTACGCGACATGGCGCTCCTCCGTTCGGGTGTAGGATTGGGTTTGATATTGGCCCGCCGAGAAGCTCTCGACATGGAGCACGTCGCGGACCTGACGGCCGCGATCCGTCCGCTCGATCGAGACAATCAGGTCGACCGCCTCTCCGATGACCTCGCGCATAGGCTGTTGACTGGCTTCGGCCGTGAGCTGCTCGAGACGGCGCAGCGCGGAAAGCGCGCTGTTGGCGTGGATGGTGGTGATGCCCCCCGGATGTCCGGTGTTCCACGCCTTGAGCAGCGTGAGCGCCGCGCCGTCGCGGACCTCGCCGACGATGATGCGATCGGGTCGGAGCCGCATGGTGCTCTTGAGCAGGCGCGCCATATCGACCGCGTCGCTCGTGTGCAGTGAGACGGCGTTTTCGGCCAGACACTGGATCTCGGCCGTGTCTTCGAGAATGACGAGGCGGTGCTCAGGCGCGTGCGCGACGATCGCGGCGATCACAGCATTGGCGAGTGTCGTCTTACCCGAGCCCGTGCCGCCCGACACCACGATGTTCAGGCGCGAGGCGATGGCGTTGTGGATGACCGCGAGCTGGTCGGCGGTCATCACACCCTGCGTCACGTAATTCTCGAGATCGAAGAGACGCGAAGCCCGCTTTCTGATCGTGAATGTGGGAGCACCGACGATGGGCGGCAGCAAGCCTTCGAAGCGATGACCGCCGATCGGCAGTTCCCCTGAGATGATCGGACGCTCGTCGTCGGCCTCCGATTGCAGCGCATGCGCGACACTGCCGATAATGATCTCGGCGGTCGCCCCCAGCATGCTCCCGGCAGCTGTCATCCCGTGGCCTAGTCGTTCAATGAACAACCGGCCATCCGGATTGAGCATCACCTCGACGACCGCTGGATCATCGAGCGCGGCGCAGATCTGATCGCCCAGGGCGTCCTGGAGTTTGCGGACAAGTCGCGGATGAGAACGAAGTTCGGCCATATCGCTCGCCATCGTTTACGCAGCGACGCGCTGAAGGCGGCGCAGGTCGGAACGATAGCCAGGCGGACAGACCCGTTCGAAGCTTGCCTGGTCGGCCGGCAGGATGCCGGCGACGCTCATGGTCTCGCCGATGAGCTCCACGCTGCCGAGGCGCGTCATCGGCCAACCCGACCGGTGCAGGATGCGCTCAAGGCGCACGTCCGTCGCCGTGGCGATTTCATCGAAGCCGTTCGACATCGACCACTCGATGATTCCAGCGAACATCATCAGCGTGGCCTCGTGCAGGAACCGGCCTCCCCTCCCCTCGCCTCCAGTGTCGGCGTAAAAGCGCGAACTCTCGACCATGGTGGATTTGCCCCGTAGCCGGCCGCCCGGGAGCGGTTGCGGGAAGGTCCACGACAACATGGTTGGGCCCGTGCTTGGAAGCAGACGCGCGCAGCCGGCGACGTCGCCGCGATCGGTCAGGGCCAGGATGTAGGTCGGGTCGAGGGCGTCGTATTCATCGCGCTCGCGGCCCTGCTCGATCTTTACCCGCCAACCGAGCCGGCCGGCGAATACCCGGGAGCGCAACTGATGCATCTCATCGACCAGAGACCCCAATCCGCCGTGTTCGTTGGCATCTATCGCAATTGCTTGCATTCGCCGAATCTTCCGTCGCGTTCTGGTGAACGGAGGCAAGTCAGCATGGGGCGGCGGCTCGTACCCTCTGTAGAATTAACGGGGGCTGTCCGAGCGGCCGGTTTGGGGAACGGCCTTGGCCTCGAAATTTTGGCCGCGCCTCCGGCGTCGCCTTTGAAATATGAGGACAGCTTCTTGTAACGGGTGATTGCACGCCAGCGAATCAACTAAGAGTCCGGCTCCGACCATCTGAAAGCTTTCTCATGTCTGACCAACGAGAGACTAGGCATATTGGCGTCTCTCCACCGCCGCGGCCGAGCAGCCCATCCCCCGGCACGCACGTTCCCGTCCGGCCGCCTCCGCCGCCACCTCCTCCCAGAAAATGACGGAAACGCCGCAGAAGGACGGTTATGTCTTCGGCCCGAAATTCGATGCCCTCCGGTGCGCGATCTATCACACTGCGCGCCGGAACTATCTCGATTTCCTGAATCGCCTTCTGAATTTCGTCGTCATCGTTCTCGGCGCGAGCGTTGCAGGCAAGGCCGCCAAACTCATTCATCTTGAGGAAGAGGCCTGGCTGGAATTTGCGGTGCTGATCGTTGCGACCGCGCAGCTCACCTTCGATTTTGGCTATCGCGCGCGAACGCACGAGATTCTGCAGAAGAAGTACAACGACATGCTCGCCGAAATCGAGCTCGACCCGGCTCCTGACCAGAAACGGTACAACGCCAAGCTCTTCACCATCGCCGGCGATGAACCGATGCCTCTCCGCGCGCTGGACGCCCTAGCCTACAACGCAGCGTTGGACGCCACCACCAGCGACCCCGAGATGAAGCGCCGAAACCGTCTATGGGTACCTCGCCTCCATCGGCTGTTCCGGCATGTCGTGGCCTTCCACGCATATGAGTACAAGCTGGAGTCCGAGCGACAGCCCCTCTTCAGCAACCTATTGCGACGCAAACGAGCATCGGTATGAGCAAGAAGTCCGGAAAAAAAGGCGACACTAGGCACCATGTCAGCGTGCGGCCGCCGCCAAAGCGCTACAAGTCCGTCAAGAAGGCTCGCAAGGTCAGCAAGAAGAAGAAATAGGGCCGGGATAATCGCGACGCCAGAAGATACCCACGTCAACGAAGCCGTGGCTTCCGCTGCTGCTTCCGGGCTCTGACGGCCGCGAAGTAGAAGGTTCGGCTTTCAGGATCGCAGACGCGTCGGGTCAGATTCGAGGCGCCTGCGTGACCCTCCAGAGACCCCTGACGATCTTATCGCGTTGCGCAAACAATTCCGCGGCGCTTCTGGATCGATTCGTTTCCGGTGATGCGCGCAACTGATTTGACCCGGTCCAGCTGATTGTAAAGCCGCTTGCTCTTCAAGATGGCGCCTAGCCAGTCGACCTGTTGCTCATCATGGAAGAAACCTTCGTCGCCTAGATCATAGCTGCGGGCCGCTTTGACGAATATACGGCCAAAGCTCCCTTTGGCGGTCGAAGAACTGTCGCGTCACGCTGGCCCCCCATATGCCCGTTATCGAAAAGGCAGCTTCCCCTCGAAATGGCCGCTTAGTCACCTGCCAATTGAGCCGGGGCCGCTTCGAGGCCCAGCGTCGTTTGTGGAGATTGCAGCGAGTGATGGCGGCGGCGACCGCCTCAGCGGTCTTAGGGCTCGTACTCCTCTTCGATCTGGCGACGGACGCGGTCCACCTTGACGTAGCGTCCGAGCTTCCAGTCCACCCGGTCCGATTTGCCGGGAGCGGAAAATTACCCAGCTCCCTTGAGAGGTCGAACGGATTACTCAACGCTAACGCCCCACAACCCCGCGCTGAGCGTAGCCACAACCATCTGGCCAGACAACCATGAAGTGTGCCAAACTTTCCCGGGCTGAGGGGCCAGAACAGCGCACTTGCGCGTCGCCGCCAACATGCACGTATTGAATTTCAGGAGCGGCGGTGATGCGTTCGCTCGGTTTGCGAAGAAAACCGGCTTGTGCGCCAGAGGAGACCTCTGGACCCCCAGGCACCGCCGGAGGCCGACCGGGAGCGTGAGCGCTAACCATTATTCATTCATTTGAGTGCGGAGTTTCTTGTGAGAGTCATAACGATCTTGTTTCCAGCAATTCTAACGCTGACCAGCATCTCGCCATCCATTGCCGGCGGCCTTCTGGGCGACCTTATCAACAATGTCGCACCCGGTGTCGGTACAGCTCTCGACGACGCCCACCGCCAGGTCAAGAACGCCGTTCCTCCATATAAAGCGATCGAAGAAGGTGCGACGCATGTCGTCAACGAAGCCTTTGTCCAGTCCGGAGCCCCGGCGCTGATTGAACTCATTGCGCGTTCGCGGGACGACGCCTTGCGCAATGGTGTCGATGCCATTCCCCCCGACATCCGCGCAAACCTAACCGGATTCATCCCCGGGAACATTCTCAATGCCGTCCGCTATCGAGTCGGAGGCGGAGGCGACCTGACCCTGCAGGTCAACGCCATACGCTACGGGGAAGCCGCTGCGATCACCCTGGATTATGTCGTGGTGTTCAAGGAACAGAATGACGCCTTGTACAATCCAACTCTCTGGGCGCATGAGTTGACCCATGTCGGTCAGTATCAAAGCTGGGGTATTCACGATTTCGCCGTCCGGTACCTCCGCAGCTATGCCGATGTCGAACGACCCGCCTACGAAGCCGAAACTCGTTATGCGGCCTGGGTTGCGACGCGTAATGCAAATCAAGTCGGGGTCACCAATGGTCCCGTTAACGCAAACCAGATCAATCACCCGGTTTCTCAATTTGCCGGAGCGGGCGTCTCGAACATCTGCGGCACGGTTCTCGGTACGTGCGGTTTGCCCGGATCAGCGCCCGCCGGCACACCATGCTGGTGCGGCACGCCAGCAGGTCCAGTGACCGGCTCAGTGATCCCCCCTCCACAGAATATCGCCTCGTCGATGCCTGTCGGGCTTCCGCCAGGCACTCCCATGACGGCGTGCGGATGCTGGGGCCCGTCTCCCCCCATGGTCGCGCCCGAGCCGAGGTGCGCAAGCCAAGCTGTGCGAATTGCCGGATGCCCGGCATTCTGCCCGACAGGAGGTCAAGCCTATGGGTATGTCTGCAACTGAGTGGCTGTCTTGAGTAAGCGAATCCGAAGGATCTCAGTGGCAAGCGACATCATCTTCAGGAAGCGCGTTCTCGCCGCGATCGACAAACCGAAGAAGAGCAAGCTTGTCTCGATCCTCAATAGTGGTTTCTTTCTCTGGCTCCTGACCCTGTGTGTCGTGACCGCGGGAGGTGCCTATCTGACCTCATACCAACAATGCCGGAAAGATGCGGAGGACGAAATCGAACGCAACACGAGGATACAAAGAGAGCTCTTTCAACGTGAGCTCAGGATTCGGGAAGTCATCATGAGCTCCTCGTCAGTCGCGGAGATGAGAAGTCAGCTCAAGCAGCCCAGCTCCTACTACCCGGAGTTCTCGGGATTTCCCATTCTCCTGTTGCAGGAGAGCAATGCCGCGTTTCTCAACCGCGTCATCGACCTGAAGCTGAACATCCCGCCGAGCACGCCACTCCCGCGCCCTGAGATGATCGCGCTGTACTCCATTTCGCGCGGCCAGATACCGGATGCGATTGCGGATAAGGATATTCCGTTGCTCCGCGAATATGCGCTGAAGATGCTTGCGCAGGCCAACCCTGTCCCTCTGCCGGGGTATGGACTCAGTCCGTTCCGACCAGAGTGCGGGTTTCAAACTGTCTGGGGTCGGTTCTTCTTCGACCCTGCAACGAAGATAGTTCGTGCGTACACCGGCAAGCCGACACTCCCAAATGTCTTGCCCTTGCCACAGCCGCAAACCCCGCCGCAATTGCTGCCGCCTCTATCGAAGGCCAAAGCATCGCCTTAGCATCATGGACCACGGCACAGCAGGCCTAGGCTTCTTTCGCTCCGTTTCAGCCGTCTTACGCTGCGTGCGATAAAACCCCACGGCCGGTCTTGTCGTGAGTTAGCCCTGCATCGCAAACGCGCAAGGCATCTAACTGTCTCCCTGAAGGCCCCCCTCCCTCCGCTGCGCAGCCGAGTCGCGCGCTGCAGCGGTTCGATCGTGAGCAGCCCGTGGTCCCGATTGCCTCGAACGCGGCAAGGCGCGAGCGCCGAGGCTTGTGAGTCGCTTGTCTGAGCGGCGATTCTGGTCTGTTGGCGATCGGAAATCCGGCGACCAGGCGTACGCTCGGACTGTAAGATTACCGGGGGATGAAACGTCACCGCGGCGCTTTGATCGCGCAAGATAAGCTCGCAATAAGATTGAGGAAATTCCTCCGAATCAGCGTCTCGATCGGCACGATCCGAAGGTGCCGTTAAGTATCTGTTAACCTTAAAGGGCTGGACGAAGACCGAGAATCGTGACCTAGCTTTAGCGGGCAAAGGGCGACAAACCGCCTACTGGCCGACAACGAAGGAATGAATCGGCGATGACTTCGCAGGCCCAGACCAGGATTCAAATTGAAGATCCCGCCGACAAGATTATCCGGCACGCGGGAATGCTTTCTGGACATCTGCAGGCCAGGCGTCAACAGATGTATCCCCCGGACGCTCAGAAAAGCCTACGGCATTTCATGACTCATGAGGTCTCAAAGCTGACCTCGATTCCGGAATCCACTCTCAAGTTGATGTCAAACGAAGGCAAGGGTCCCGTCCCTGCCCGACTGGAGAATAATCATCGCGCATACACGCTTGCGCAGATTAATGAGCTTCGGGAACTGTTCGCCGCGCAGCGTCCGGCAGATGCTTTGAGGTTCTTGCCCCATCGTCGGTCGGGCGAGCATCTGCAGGTCCTGGCGGTCGCGAATTTCAAGGGCGGCAGCGCGAAGACGACAACTAGTGCCCACCTTGCCCATTACTTGGCCCTCCAAGGCTATCGCGTCCTGGCGATCGACCTCGATCCTCAAGCGTCATTGTCGGCCATGTTCGGCGCGCAGCCGGAAATTGATGTCCAGCAAAACGAGACCATTTATGCGGCCCTGCGCTACGACGACGAGCGTCGCTCCATCGCTGACATCATCCGGCCGACCTATTTCACTGGCATCGACCTCATTCCCGGAAACATCGAGGTCATGGAGTACGAGCACGAGACGCCCCGCTACTTATCGAAAGGGCAATCGGACTCCGAAAGCATCTTTTTCGAGCGCTTGCGTCTCGCTTTGACAGACGTAGAAGATGCTTACGATGTAGTCATTCTAGACACGCCGCCTTCGCTCGGTTTTTTGACGCTGGGCGCTATTTATGCGGCGACCGGACTTCTGGTGACAGTCCACCCTGCGATGCTCGACGTGCTGTCGATGAGTCAGTTCCTACTGATGATGGGTGATCTAATATCGGTCATCCGCGATGCCGGCGCAACGATGAAGCAGGACTTCCTTCGCTACGTCGTCACTCGACACGACCCGTTTGACCAATCTCAGGTCCGGGTCGTGACCATGCTCCGACACTTGTTCGCTGAAGACGTGCTGACGGCGACCGCCATCGCGAGCGCGGCCATCGAGACCGCTGGTCTGGCGAAGCGCACGCTCTATGAATTGGAGCCGGGCAACATCTCTGCCGCGACTACCAAGCGAGCGCGGGAATCCATTGATGCGGTCAACGACCAGGTTCTTGCGCTGGTCCTTCAAGCTTGGGGACGCGCATGACGAACAAGCGTCCTTCAGGTCGATCGATCCTCGCCAACTTCGGTTCGTTCTCGAAGCCCGAAACCGCGCCTGACAGTCCCTCCCCACCCGTACGCGCGGATGCGCCGATCCAACCCGCAGCCCGTGTCGGGGCCGGGGTGATCGGAGCGACACAGCGTTCGTTGGCAGAACTGCGAGGTGAGCTTGCCCGGCTCC